>CAZKGB010000403.1:0-2650 GCA_964551935.1 uncultured Lentimicrobiaceae bacterium
CGGCTGACATGATATCATGGGCGCTGTTTAAAGTTTCCGATTCGGAACTTGCCAATTGGTTTAAAGGGAATTAGAGGCTATGAAAAAACTAATGCAATTCTTGTTTCTATCGTGCTTGAAAGCTACCGAGCTTATCGAAAAGAGGATATATTCCAAATTATCGTTTAAAAAACGGGTGCAATTAAAGGTGCATAAAGCCATGTGCGATGCCTGCTCAAATTATGAGAAAGACAGTTTGCTTATCGATAAGGCTCTTACAAAACAAAATAGTATTCCTCCCGTAATTAAAGGCATCGACTTAAAGTCATTCGAACAAACTCTTGTTAAGAAGTTGGAAAATAAAGGTACCTGACTAATTAAATCGTCTCATTGATTTTTTATATTGATATTATTATTGTGTTGACATTTGTTGCTTTTACAACTTCTTCAAAATTAAATGTTAGAGCTTTTAAGAGGAACATGATATCTTTAAAAGAAAAAATTCATGTACAATTTCGATAAAAAGATAGAGCGTTCAGGCACTGCCAGCGTTAAATACGATTTACGTGAGGAGATTTTTGGTAATCCTGATGTGTTGCCCATGTGGGTGGCCGATATGGATTTAGAAACGCCACAGTGTATCAGAGATGCTGTGGCCGAAAGAGCCTCGCACCCGGTGTATGGCTATTCTGTTATGACAGAAGCCTATTTTAACGCTTTTATCGGGTGGCTAAAACGACGCCACCAATGGCAAATTCAGCAAGAGTGGATCGTCTTTTCTCCGGGTATCGTTACTGCCATTAATGCGGCAGTGCTGGCGTTTACCGAACCTGGTGAAGGAGTGGTTGTACAACCACCGGTTTATTTTCCCTTTTTCGATTCAGTTAAAAACAACCATCGGAAATTATTGTATAACCAGCTGCTTTATGTTGATAATACTTACAAAATTGATTTTGATGATTTAAAGCGGAAAGCCGAAGAGGCAAAGTTGTTGTTGCTTTCTTCCCCTCACAATCCGGTAAGTCGTTGCTGGACCCGCGACGAACTTAAAAGGGTAGGGGAGATTTGTCTGGAAAATGAAGTCGTTATTATTTCAGATGAAATTCATGCCGACTTAACGCTGCCGGGCTATCAACACACTCCGCTGGCGACTCTTTCGCCCGAACTGGCAGAAGTTACGATTACCTGCATGGCACCCAGTAAGACCTTTAACGTGGCGGGATTGTTCACTTCCCAAATTGTGATTAAGAATGATAAACTTCGTAAAAGATTTAGAAAATCCATGGATACCTATCATCTGATTCATGGTAATATTTTCGGGATGATTGCTTCTGAAGCCGGTTACACCCACGGTGATGCCTGGCTCGATGCTTTAATGCAGTACGTAAAAGGTAATTTCGACCTGGTGGATGAGTTTTTCAAAAAGGAGCTTCCTGTTTTTTCATTAATTAAACCCGAGGCCACTTTTCTGGCCTGGATCGATTACAGTAAAACCGGACTCTCTGATAAGGAGATGGAAAAGAAACTGGTTGAAGAGGCTTCGCTGGGGCTGAACCCCGGCAGAATATTTGGCTCCGGAGGGAACGGCTTTACTCGAATGAACCTGGGGACACCCCGTAGTAATGTGATGGAAGCACTGGAAAGAATGAAAAGGGTGTTTTAGTTTTTTATTTTTGATAGCTTTGCCAATAATGCCTGAAACAACAATCTTTATAAAAAATATGGTTTGCGACCGGTGCATCATGTCGGTTAAAAAAATACTGGATAACCTTGATATGCCCTGGTCGTGCGTTGAATTGGGCAGGGCAAAGGTTAATCTCGAAAGCGACCAAATCAATTACGAATTGCTGGATAAAGAGTTAAAAGCCATCGGTTTTGAGCTGATTCGTGATAAAAATCAACTGCTGGTCGAGAAGGTCAAAAACCTGATTATTGAATACATCCACCACAATGAAGGAGAACAGCTAAAGATCAATTTCTCCGATTATTTATCGGATGAACTCGGAAAAGATTATTCCTACATCTCATCAAGTTTTTCAAAAAGCGAAAACATGACCATTGAAAAGTTCATCATCCTTCAAAAAATTGAAAGGGTAAAGGAGCTGGTCAGTTACGACGAGTTGAACTTTTCCGAAATAGCTTTCAAGGTTAATTACAGCAGTGTGGCTCATCTCTCCAAACAATTTAAATCAGTAACCGGAATAACCTTGTCGCAATACAAAGCCACTCAGTTTAAAGAGCGGAACCGGCTGGACAAAGTATAAGCAATTCACTTGATTTTGCGTGCATTTGCCCTGTGGATGTTATTCACTTCCACCGGTCGTGTCATTGCTCTGCGGACGCTATTTTGTATTCCAGTCACCCCGAGCGTAGTGTAACGGAGTCGAGGGGTCTCCTGCTAAGGGGATGTCTCCACTATGGTCGGCATGACGGATGTGAAATTCCAAATCACAAATCCCAAAAAACAAACAAGTACCAATATCAAAATAAAAATAACCCAAACCCAATGAACGAGGTAGTTTTGGCTTTCCGAAAATTAGTATTTTGAAATTATTTGTTATTTGATGCTTGAATTTTGGTGCTTGCCTGAGATGCCTCCACTACGGTCGGCATGACGCTTTATTTCTTCGTCCTTCCGAGCGCAACGCAGTGGAGCCGAGGAATCTCCTTT
>CAZKGB010000404.1:0-2648 GCA_964551935.1 uncultured Lentimicrobiaceae bacterium
AAAATCAAGGTTTTTCGAATTTCGCGGTTCACCCTCTTTGGCCGGGGTATGCGCGATGGCCAGTTTAATAGGTTTTAATGCAGCCGTTAAATTACCAAGTTTAACATCATCGATAGCCCCTTTTACTGCTCCGCAGGATGTGTGCCCCAGTACTAAAATAAGCTTAGAGCCTGACACAGCGCAAGCATACTCCATTCCACCCAAGATATCCTGATTGATAATGCTTCCACCGATACGTCCTACGAAAATATCGCCGATACCCTGATCAAAAATAATTGACGCCAATACTCTTGAGTCGATACAACCCAGGATAAAAGCAAACGGATGCTGAGAATCTCGTGTCTCACGAATATGCCAGTCGTGGTCGCGTTCTACAACATCCTTCGACAGAAACCGCTTATTTCCCTCTTTTAACAATTCCAAAGCCTGAGCAGGAGTCATGTTATTCAACATCGCTGCATTTTTTACACTTTTACCTATATCCATGATTATTCTTTAGATTCTTAAATGTCATTCATTATTCAAAATTCTACATCTTCTTTTCCAAAAATGATTCAATCTCTTCGGATGCATCGAAACAGAGTTTTTCGCTAACCAAATCGGGAACAATATCAATTTTTTCAAACATAATTTTTGGTTGTCCTTTCAAACCCCAAAACAACACCTTGACCTTACGATTTAGCATATCGGTAATAGCCTCTTCCATGGCATATAAGCCACTTTGGTCGACGTAAGAGACCCTGTCCATTCTAAAAATAACAACCGCCACATCGCCCGGTATTGATTCAATCTGGTTTTTAAATCCGGCCACCATGCCAAAAAAGAGCGGCCCTTCAATATGTTTTATAAAAACCTTATCACCCATCTTTTTTACCAATCCTTTTTCGTCATCCCACACACCTTCCTGTTTAAAATCTTTTAACGTCTTCAGATGGCTTTCTCCCTCAACAATATCAGCAGTTTCTTTCATAAACACGAATGCTGCCAATACCATTCCCGCTCCTACGGCGACCAGCAGGTCAACAAAAACGGTTAAAATCAAAACAATAACCATTATTACGGCTTCGGCCCGGGGAATTGAACGGATATGCCGCAATCCCTTATAATCGATAATGCCGATACCTACCGTTATTAAAATACCCGCCAACACAGCGTTAGGAATATGTCCTACCAACCGGCCCAGTCCCAGCAAAATACCTGCTAACAAGAGCCCGGCCACAACCCCTGACAATCGACCACGTCCTCCCGATTTAATGTTAATAACGGTGCGCATGGTAGCTCCGGCACCGGGCAAACCACCAATAAAACCGGTAACCATATTACCCAACCCCTGACCGATTAGCTCACGGTTACTATTGTGTTTTGTTTTGGTTACATTATCGGCTACCACCGAAGTAAGCAACGAATCGATACTACCCAATGCCGCCAGTGTAAAAGAATATTCTATGATACGAACCAGTACCTTTGGGTTAACCATTGCTTTAAGAAAATCAAAACTGATAACAGGTAATCCGGTGGGTAAATCACCTTTGGAGTTAATTTTTAACAACGTACCATCCGGAATAAAATAATAAGCGGCTATTGAAACCAATAGTAGCGCTATCAGTGTAGCGGGAATTTTTTTTGTTACAAACGGCAAGGCGTAAATAATTATCACCGTAACAAGAGCAATTCCTACCGAGTAAACATTAACCAACTCCGGAATACGATGAATGTTGGAAATGGTTCCCAGCGCGCCCCCTGCCGGGCTCTCCGCTCCAAAAAAAGGAAAAATCTGAGTTACAATAATTATGACTCCAATCCCGCTCATAAAACCGGAAATTACAGGATAAGGAATGTATTTAATAAACTTACCCAATTTTAACAGCCCCAGAGCTGCCTGGATAATTCCAGTCAGGATAAACGAAGCAATAATCACGGGCATTGCCTGTTGCAAGCCTCCAAGCTCCTTTATGGCTTCCATAATCAATACGGCAGCTACCACAGTCATGGGTGCGGTGGGACCGCTTATTTGCGTTTTTGTCCCGCCAAACAAAGCTGCTACAACACCTAAAGCAATAGCTCCGTACAGTCCTGCCACAGCACCCAACTCAGTTTGTTCACCAAAAGCCAAAGCCAATGGAAGGGCAACAATACCTGCCGTTATACCACCTAAAAAATCTCCTTTAATATTTGAAAAAAAACCTTTGTTGTTACCCATGATTTATTTGTTTTTACACCTTATTTAGAATGGGTAAAAATACAATATTTTTCGTTACTGAAAAACCGTGATTTTCAGTAAGCCATACTTTTGTGTTTACTTATTTTTTTGTGTTTTGTCATGGCTTTCGGGCTTTACCATCGAAGCCTAAACAGATATATCTTACCAAAGAGGCTCATACAGGCCCATCTCCAGGGGAGAAATATCTGATAGTCCCACCTGCATATTTTCAACATCAACAATTGAGTTGTCCTTTTTCCAAATGTAGAATTTAACGGTACTTGCCGTTGGTATAGAGGGCAAATCGCGGATGCGTAAGGAGACTGCCACAACATAGATTGAATCGGGAGAGGTGAAATTATTAAACGCTGAAGCGCTCCAGAAAACCGAATTTCCTTTTGAGTCGCGCCAGTCAAATACCAGTCTTGCATCAGGCACTATTGTATCG
>CAZKGB010000405.1:0-2635 GCA_964551935.1 uncultured Lentimicrobiaceae bacterium
CGTAACCGGTAATTCCGACAACAAAAGGAGAGAGTTGCCCGGGAAGTCCTTCGGTTTTAATTATTTCACCAACCGCAGCTACAACAGCTTTAGCCTCTTCCAGCGAGTTGTAATGATGGGTTTGCTGAATGGGGAGAAAAGGTGTTTCGATGCCCAGCTCAGCATAACGTTGACCGGCAGACCACAACGAGTTGATCATTCCGGCCAAGCCTGCAAAACGTCCAAAAAATATCAAACGCTGTCCCTTTTCGTTGGTTACCTTTTCGTAATCTATCAGATTAATTTCCTTTTCCATCATGCGCTTTAACAACGGCATATTGTAAGGTTGACCTTTTATGGTATGGCTAAAAAAGATGTAGGTTTTTTGGTATTCAAAAAAATCCATGGGCATCTCTTTAACCCCTAATATCAAATCGGGTTCGGTAAGTTTATCAACAAGCTTTGCTCCGGCAGCTTCAAACTCCTCATCTTTAAAAATTCTTTTGGGCGATCGCTCAACGTGCACCTCAATTCCCTTTTCAACCAATAGCTTAACATGCTCGGGGATAATTGCTACCCTGCGCTCCATCGCGTATTTATCTTCGTGTCTGATTCCTATTTTATGCATAACAAACTGAATTAATTTTGAAACGCAAACTTAAAAAATATAGTTGGGGATACTACTAAAACAGAAGATTATTTAAAAGAAAATACTAACCGTATATTAAGGAAGAAAGCCGAGTACTATGCAATCCGTTTGTAAAACCGATATCAATAACGGTTCGTTCGTGTGCTAAAAAATATAAACAAATCCGAAGAAAAAGCCAAGATTAATGGTGTTGTAACTCATATCGTAAACTACAGGGCCCTGCAGCGCGGTATTGTTATCGGGATTATACCACCTGACATCGGTAAAATTAACAAACCGCCGGTTGTTGACACTACGGCCGTAAGTTAGTTCAAGCCCCGCATTAATTTTTAATTTATCTAAAAAAATAAAATTGGCTCCCCCCGAAAGGTGATACAAATTGGCATTGGCATACTGTCTGTAAATTGTAATGATAGGCTGTACACCCGATAATCCTGAAAAATAGGATGAATTAAAATCGGTTTTAAAACCGAGAATCAGTTCAAACTCGGGACGTACATTTCTCATATATCCCAATCCAAAATTAACTATTTTACGGTTACCGTAATAAACAGTTGAACGTGATGAAGCGGTTACCGGATTAAAAAACAGCGAATAACCTCTTGTCGGGTCCAGCATCTTATAGGGATTCATTCCGGCAAAATACTCGGTGGAGAAATAATATTGATTTTTCTTGTTTAGCGACAGATGCGTTATTCCCAGCGCAATGGAAAAGGGATCCCTAATTTGACAGTACACATAGTCAGCATACTCCATAATATAATAATCGGGGATATTTTGTCCGTCGTCGTTAATAATATCGGTATATTCCTGTTCAAACTTAGTATGGCCATACCCCGCAATTTTTATTGAAGGGATTGTTAAATTAAAACCGATGCTTGTATTTTCAATTTTATACCTGAGTCCAAGCTTGAGCAAAATCCTCATATCCCATAAATCAACCCAACTAAACGATGACCAGCTGGAAACGCTCTGTTGCTGCTCCAACAAGGTATTTTGTTCGGCATTGGGATTTTGAACAGTTTGAATTCGATCGACATACCTCATATTTTTCAGACTTCCCAAAATGGAGAACCCCACGTAAAACTTTTTGTTAACCTGATAAGCAGCGCCAAAGCCCGCCCAATAATCATCGTAAATACTATTAAGATTGAACGAGCCCGAGTATTGGCCTGTTTCGGACAGATTAAGTGCTTTTGAGGATTCGGTATAGGTATTATAAATATATAACCGGTTGTAATCGTGGCTAAACACAGCCATCTGCCAACTTATTTTTTTATGTTTCTTCGGACGAAACACAAAGGAGGCAAACCTGGGTTCAATTTTAAAAACCGAGTTTGAAACATCCATACTTTTCCCAAAAGCATGGTTGTAAGTTTCGTAGGTAAACTTGAACAAGCTGGAGTTTAACGAAATGTTGCTGTTTTCAATTTCTGAAATATTGGCAGGATTATAATATATGGAGGTAATGCCAGAACCTCCGCCAACAACTGCACCTCCCAACAACGATGCTTCTGAATTGAAACTGTTAGACCAGTAGTTTGAGGGCTGGGAAAGCAGCACCGCAAAGGGCAACAAAAAAAAGAACAGTAAAGATATTTTTCGAGAGTAAGCTTTCTTCATAATGATTGTATAACACGAACAAAGCTATTATTTTTTTTGAGACACAAAAGCAGGAAAACAATACTCTGCTTAAATTGAATGAAAATGGATACTATTGATCATTTCTGTGTTAATAATTGTAAATCCAGATAAAACAAAATATTTGAAAAACGATTAACCCTCCACTTCATTTACCATGTTATAACTTTATACGGACCCAGGGTTAGAGGGTTAGAGGTTTAGAGGTTTAGAAGTTTAGAAGTTTAAGATGTATTTACGATGTACCCTTCAACTTTAGGCAATTTTGATTGGAGATTGCAGATCAACGATTGGATATTGCAGATTTTTATACACTTAACCTAACTCTTAACACCAAACTCTATCGCCCTTCCGCAAGCCCCAACG
>CAZKGB010000406.1:0-2622 GCA_964551935.1 uncultured Lentimicrobiaceae bacterium
AGAAATTTTAGAAATTGAAGCAAAACAGGGCTCAACCATAACCAAAAAACCCATTAAAGATGTCAATTTGCCCGAGGGAGTAATTGTGGGAGGAATCTTCAGAGGTGATGAATCGTATATTGCCATGGGCGATTTTCAAATTTTACCCGGCGATAGGGTGGTGGTTTTTGCTTTGCCGGGAACCACCTCCAAGGTTGAAAAATATTTTCAGAAATCGATGTTTAGCTTAAAGTAATCAGATTACCTAATACAATCGCCAATGAATAATAAAGGAATTACTAAATTACTAAACATCTGGATCCTCATGAAAGTTATGGGGGTGTTGTTGGTGATTCTTGCCGGCTTTATGCTTACCTCGCTAATTGTTTCGGTTTATTATCACGAACCCATCCTGCCCATTATTTTATCAGCGGCAATAACCGCTGCTTTTGGGGGTGTTTTGTTTTTTTTTGGAAACAGTCATAGTAATAAAAACATTGGTAAAAGAGAGGGGTATATGATTGTTGCCCTCACCTGGGTTATTATTTCGGTTTTTGGTTCTTTACCTTTTATTATAAGTGGTGTTATCCCTTCGTTTACCAACGCTTTTTTTGAAACCATGTCGGGGTTTACCACTACAGGATCATCCATCCTAACCGATATCGAATCGGTGCCAAAAAATATTTTGTACTGGCGTGCCATGACACACTGGGTTGGTGGTATGGGTATTATTGTACTTACCGTTGCCATTTTACCTTTTCTCGGAATTGGTGGTATGCAGTTGCTAATTGCTGAAATGCCGGGCATTGCACCCGATAAGTTACATCCAAAAATTACAGCTACGGCCAAACGGTTCTGGGGTATTTATGTCATTCTCACCACGATTGAGGTGCTTCTGCTTTGGGCGGGCGAGATGAACCTTTTTGATTCGGTTTGTCATGCCTTCGCCACCATGGCAACCGGTGGGTTTTCAACCAAAAACGACAGCATCGCCGGTTTTTTACCTTATACTCAATACATCATTATTATTTTCATGATTTTGGCAGGAACCAACTTCACTTTACACTACTTTGCCTTTCATGGTAAAATAAAAAAAATGTTTAAAAACGAAGAGTTTAAAACCTATCTGAGTATTATTGTCGCCATTACAATTGTACTTACTTCCGGACTTATCGCCATGCAGCACACCGGCATCGAAAAAGCTTTTCGCGATTCACTTTTTACCGTAGTTTCTATTTTAACCACCACCGGATTTGTTACTACCGACTACATTTTGTGGCCCGTTTACCTTTGGATTTTAGTGGCTTCGCTAATGTTTATCGGGGGAAGTGCCGGCTCAACAGGGGGAGGGGTAAAAATTATCAGACATTTATTGTTGTTAAAAAATTCGTGGATTGAGTTAAAACGAACCATTCATCCGGCTGCCGTTATTCCCGTTAAATACGGAAAGAAATCAATTAGCCAACAGGTAATTTTTAATGTGATGGCATTTTTCTTAATTTATATTCTGATTTTTTCATTTGGTGTAATTGCCATGGCACTACTTGGCCTCGACTTTGAAACATCGGTAGGGGCATCCATTGCCAGTTTAGGAAATATCGGCCCGGGAATTGGTGGTGTCGGCCCGGTTGAAAATTATGCCTTCATCCCCCCTTTGGGGAAATGGATTTTATCATTTTTAATGCTTCTGGGAAGGCTGGAACTCTTTACCGTGCTAATTATTTTTTCGCCTGCATTTTGGAAACGATAAACATTACCAGGTTTTTACTGCTCTTTTCACCGCTTGAATAGAAAGGCTGTCGTTATTCAAACTCCACACCAGCGATTTGCTAAGGGTGGTGTTGTCGTTGTCGTTGTTGTAAAATATAACCGCCTTTAGGGCCGGGTATTTTTCAGGAAGGTTTGTTAGTGCCTCCTCATACCATTTATCTCTTTCGCCTCCCACGGCGAGACTTCCAAATTCGGTAACAATAATGGGCTTTTTAAAGGATGCCAGCCAGTTATAATAATCACCAAATATTTCGCTAAATTTCCACCACTTCGACCACAACGCAACGGTTCCGTAGTTTAAAGCACCCACCCCGACCCAGTCAACATACTCATCGCCGGGATAATATTCGCCGTACAACAAGTAAGCCGGGTGGGGTGACCAAACCCAAACAACATTGGTAACACCCTGTGCCTTGAACTTATTGACCACGTATCGCCAAAAGTTAACAAAATCCTGGGGCTTGTTGTTTTGCGGCCCCCAGGGGTAACGATAAGGGTCGTTCATTTCGTGTCCCAGTCTGATAAAAACCAGTTTACCAAAATGTTTTACTTCCCGCGCCCACTGATTTATGTAATAGTCGTAATCGCCGTTGGTCACATCTTTAAGTCCGTTTTTGTTGGGATCTTCTTTCGGCGGCAAATCGTGTTCTTCGCGATTAAAATCATTCAGCCACGGCTCCCAGGTAATAAAAGGGGTTGACCCCAGGTTGTAAATAGCTTTGACATATTTTACCGGAAACCGTTCTTCGGGTTTATCGCCCCAGGCAGTATATAGCTGGATAAATGGTAAATCGAACTGCAGGTTTTTTTCCAGCGACAAGATATGATCAAACGATTTTTTATAGTGGTTATCATAAACCCCCAATAATATAG
>CAZKGB010000407.1:0-2617 GCA_964551935.1 uncultured Lentimicrobiaceae bacterium
CAACAGCCTATTTTGAAAAGAGTACACTGGAGCCGCAAGTGGTTTTAAAAGATTTTATTTTTGCTTTTCACCCGGAGTTGTTCCCGGATTATAACCCCGTTTATTATCGGGTTTTGCATTAATGGCAAGAGATTAGGTTTTTATCTGTCGTTCAGCGAAATATTGCATTAAGCAAATTTGTTTCCCGGTTTATTGATAGTGTTTTAACACAGCCGGGATGGCAACTCCATATACATATGTGATTTTCAATTATAAAACCACCTGCCTTTTTTACTACTTTTGAACATCTTTTGTAATTGATATAATAAAAAAATAGTTTCATTATAAATGACCATTACCTCTAAAAAATCTTTCTTAACAGTATCCATCTTATTTTTGATAATTGGTGTGGTGTTTTTGTCGGTGGCCAACTTATGGTTGGGTTCGGTTACCATTTCCTGGGGTGATGTGTTAGCCACAGTTTTTGACAGGCCTGCTTCTCCACAAACAAATATTATCATTTGGGAATACCGTATGCCACAGGTTTTTACAGCCATGGCCGTTGGGATGGGTTTAAGTGTGTCGGGGCTTTTATTACAAACCGTTTTTCGCAATCCGCTGGCCGGACCGTCGGTACTGGGTATCAGCCCGGGTGCAAGTCTTGGTGTGGCCCTGGTGGTGCTGGCCGGTTCAGCTTTTGGTATGGATGTACTGCAAAGTACATTGATGTTCAATGATATGGCCGTTGTGGTGGCAGCCTTTGCCGGGGCATTGGTTGTAATGGCCATTATTCTTTATGTTTCCGGACGAATCGGAAATGTGGTTACCGTGCTGATTATTGGCATCATGTTGGGTTATGCCGTGTCGGCCGTTGTAGGGGTGTTGCAGTTTTTTAGCGGAGCGGAAGAGCTTCATGCCTACATATTGTGGGGATTGGGAAGTTTTGCTAAAAACAGCCTTGTCAGAAGTGAAATAGTATTGATGGTAACACTGCTGTTGGTTTTTTTCACCTGGTTTTTTGCGCTACCCCTTAACGCGATGCTGTTGGGTGAGCGTTATGCCCGCAGTTTGGGATTCGATTTGAAAAAATACAATACGCTTATTTTACTCCTGGCAGGATTGCTTATCGCGTTGGGAACTGCTTTTACCGGCCCCATTGCATTTATTGGCCTGGCCGTTCCACATTTGGCCCGAGCATGGTTTAACACGTCGAACCACAAGATATTAATTCCGGCTACGCTTTTACTGGGAGCCAACCTGGCACTGTTTTGTAATATAATAGCGCGTCTTCCGGGGTTAGATATCTCGCTGCCCATCAACGCAATTACCTCCATGATTGGCGCGCCGGTGGTGATTTGGGTTATTGTAAAACGCAGTAAAGTTAAAGTAGCTTGAAAAAATTATTAACCATACAAAATCTGTCAACGGGTTATCGTTTAAAAAGAGGCGAAAGCATCGTGTTACATAAAAGTCTGTATTCCTCGTTAAACGAAGGAGAATTTGTCGGTGTGTTGGGCCCCAACGGAGCCGGTAAATCAACCTTGTTAAAAACATTGTTGGGTTTTATTCCGAAATTGGAGGGTAAAATAAGTTATGGTGATAAAAGGCTTGAAGACATTACGGTTAGAGAGATGGCTACCAAAGTTTCGGTAGTATTGACCGACAAAATTGATGATATCTACCTTACAGCCGAAGAGGTTATTGCCGCAGCCAGGTATCCTTATATTTCGTTTGCGGGAAAACTTTCGGAAAAAGATAATGAAAAGATTAATAATGCCGTTTTACTTACCGGAATAACCGATTTGCTACCTCGCAAGTTTTATACCCTGAGTGATGGCGAAAAACAGAGGGTAATGATAGCCCGGGCACTGGCTCAGGATACACCCCTTATCTTTTTGGATGAACCCACCGCTTTTATTGATTCGCCGGGAAGGGTTGAGCTGATGCATCTTTTAAGAACTATCTCCCGGCAGGGAAAAAGTATTTTGATGACTATTCACGATGTGGAGCTGGCTTTGCAGTTTGTCAATACTTTATGGCTGTTGGGAAAAGATGGTACTTTTGAAAAGGGTATTCCCGACGAACTGGTAAACAAAGGAAGCATCAACAAACTATTCGATCGCGGGGCAGTAAAATTTAACAAGACTAAAAGGAGGTTTGTTTAAACATAAGCCTGCAGCATTTGCACCAGCTGTGGTGCCGGAATAACGCCTGCCTGGCGAAAAATAACCTTCCCTTTTTTGAAAACCATCAACGTGGGAACATTTCTGATTTGGTGTTTTTGTGCGATGGCCGGGTTGCGGTCAACATCCACTTTTAAAATTCGGATGCGGTCGCCCAACTGCTTTTTAACCTCTTTCAAAATGGGGGGCATCATTTTGCATGGTTGACACCATTCGGCTGAAAAGTCGATTAACACGGGAGTTTCACCTTGAATTATATCATTAAATTTGCTCATGGTTTTTTTAAGAAGCCAAATCAACTTTTATACCATTTCAAAAAAAACTGACAAAATGTATTCTGCACAAAGTGATGCGTCAGTTTCTCCAAATATGCTTTATCTTTGTGTTTTGAAGTAAATGAAGTTTTTTAAAGTTAACGGAGTGAAGATGTATATATTATACTGTAGAAGGCAGTT
>CAZKGB010000408.1:0-2614 GCA_964551935.1 uncultured Lentimicrobiaceae bacterium
TTTAAGTTCTCCGGCACTTTTCAAATAGGGAACAAGGGTAAGATGAATAACAGCACAGTTTTCGTTCATTTCCCATTTCATCTGCCTAACCGTTTCAACAAAAGGAAACGACTCGATATCGCCAACTGTTCCACCAATTTCGGTAATCACAAAATCAAATTTACCGGTTTCGCCCAGTAACTTAATCAGCCTTTTAATCTCATCCGTAATATGGGGTATTACCTGCACAGTAGTCCCAAGGTATTCGCCTTTACGTTCTTTGTTAATAACATTTTGGTATATCCTTCCCGTGGTTACGTTGTTGGCCTGCGACGTTGGTACATTTGAAAAACGCTCGTAATGACCCAGATCGAGGTCGGTTTCGGCCCCGTCATCCGTAACATAACACTCTCCATGCTCGTAAGGATTTAACGTTCCGGGATCCACGTTAATATAGGGATCCAACTTTTGAATAGTAACCGAAAACCCCCTGGCTTGCAGCAGCTTGGCCAAAGACGAAGAGATGATTCCTTTTCCCAGCGATGACGAAACACCACCGGTAACAAAAATGTATTTTGCTTGTTTTTTCATGATATTGGGCAGGATGAATTAAAGGGTGCAAAGAAACTACAAAAAAAAGGGTTTTAAAAATTATAACAAGTCTTTTAATTAACAACTTTTAAAATAAAAAAGGAGACCGTTAATAACCAACAGCCTCCTTAATGTACCATAAATAATTTAACTCTACTTAAAAATAAGCAGGGCGTAGCACGCCAGAAACATATTTGGCAACCCTGATAACCTGCATGGCATAACCATATTCGTTATCGTACCAAACGTACATAATCAGGTTCTTTTTATCGTACGACACCTTTGTTGCGAGACTATCGTAGATGGAGGTAACCGGTTCACCTATAAAGTCGGAAGAAACGGCATCAGCCGAAGATGAATATTTAATCTGTTCAACCAGGCTTCCTTCCAGCGAAGCTTTTCGCATGAGTTTGTTTACCTCTTCAACGGTAGCTTCTTTTTTTAACGATAGCGACATAATTACCAACGACACATCCGGAGTAGGAACCCGAATAGCGTTACCGGTAAGTTTACCTTCAAGAGAAGGAATGGCTTTTGCCACCGCTTTGGCAGCACCTGTTTCGGTAATTACAAGATTTAACGGTGCCGAACGCCCCCTGCGGGTTTTCTTATGAAAGTTATCCAACAAATTCTGGTCGTTGGTATATGAGTGAACCGTTTCTATATGGCCCTTTTCAATACCATAGTTCTTTTCGATTACCGAAAGAACCGGAACCGACGCGTTGGTGGTACAGGAGGCAGCTGAAAAGACCTGTTCCTTTTCGACCTCATACTCTTCCTGATTAACACCGTAAACGATGTTTGGAATATCACCCTTCCCGGGAGCGGTTAACAGCACCTGACTAACCCCTTTGGCTTTAAGATGCCGTGACAAACCTTCTCTGTCGCGAAAGATACCCGTGTTATCAATTAAAATAGCATCGCGAATGCCATATTCAGTATAATCAATACTTTCGGGACTATCGGCAGCCAAAAACAAAACCTGATGCCCGTTGATATACAAACTTTTTTTATCAATATCCTCGATGGCTACGCCGCGAAACTGACCATGAATGGAGTCATGGCGAAACAAGGAGGCTCTTTTAATAATTTGCTGCGCATCGTTACCACGTGTAACAATGGCTCTTAACCGCAGCTGCTCTCCATTACCCTGGATTACAAGCTCACGAGCCAGCAATCGGCCTATTCGTCCGAAGCCGAATAAAATAACATCCTTTGGCTTTTCAACCTTCTCACTATTACCATTCATAAACTTTTTAAGTTTATGAGTAATGAAATCATCCACATCCAGGTAACTTTTACGTTCGTTTACCCAGTCGTTGTTTAACTTTCCGATGTCAATACGGGAGGGTTTAATGTTGCAGTGCAAAATAGCTTTTGCCAGTTTAAGCGAGTCCTTTACAAAAAGTTTCCGGCCGATAATATTTTCGGCATAAGAATGTTTGTATAAGATCATACTGGAACTACGATCGATAAGCTGGTTTTTAAAGAAAAGCAGTTCAATAGACTTATCGTAAAATAGTTTATAAATTACATTGATAAACTCATTACTCAACTGTTCTTGAAAGACCCAGTCTTTAAGGAAACTTTCGTAGTCTCCATTCATGTTTTTTTGTGTCATTGTCCATTTTTTTGGTTAACGATGTTTAATAAATAAGCTGTGAAGCAAAGATAAAAAAAGATGTTTTGAATAAAAAAATTTAAATAATTTAGAATAACACTAAGAAAGATTAAACTTGAAGAAAATAGCTGTTACCGGTCTATACAAAAAAAACCTTACCAAAAAAATGATAAGGTTTTTAAAAAGTGCCCAAGATAGGAGTCGAACCTACACGGCCGTACGGCCACTACACCCTGAATGTAGCGCGTCTACCAATTCCGCCACTTGGGCTAAAACTAAAAAATGATGAATGTTGAGGCGCATTTCACTTCACATTCAACATTCACCATTCCTCAATGTGCCCAGGACAAGAATCGAACTTGCACTCCCGTTACAGGAACATGGCCCTCAACCATGCGCGTCTACCAGTTCCGCCACCTGGGC
>CAZKGB010000409.1:0-2601 GCA_964551935.1 uncultured Lentimicrobiaceae bacterium
TCAAAACCGGGGCACTAAATTACACAAAACATCCTTAGGATTTACTAACCTTAGGAGGTTTTTATAAAAAAAATGGATTAGGAATTAAATGGTTCTGTTCCTATCCCAATTTTCCAGGATTTCTTTTAATCGTTTTAGGAATCTGCCTGCCAGGGCACCATCAACAATCCGGTGATCGTAAGCCATCGAAAGAATCATAATGTGGCGTATGGCGATTACATCACCCATTTCGGTTTCCAACACGGCCGGCTGCTTACGAATAGCACCCACCGCCAAAATAGCTACCTGAGGTTGGTTAATAATGGGTGTCCCCGTTAAACTGTCAAATGAGCCGAAATTGGTAATGGTAAAGGTTCCACCCGAAATTTCATCAGGATTTAGCTTGTTGTTACGAGCACGGTTAGCCAGATCGTTTACGCTTTTAGTAATCCCCAGCAGATTTTTTTCATCTGTATTCCTGATAACGGGGACAATTAAATTTCCATTGGGTAATGCCGTTGCCATTCCAATGTTGATGTTTTTACGAAGAACAATATTGTAGCCGTCCACCGAGGCGTTAATTTGCGGAAACTCTTTGAGTGCTTGTGCCGTGGCTTCAAAAAAGATAGGTGTGTAAGTTATCTTCTCTCCTTCGCGTTTAAAAAACTCATCCTTTACTTTGTTGCGCCAGTTAACAATGTTGGTAACATCCACGTCGATGAATGAGGTAACATGGGGTGAAACCTGTTTCGACATGACCATGTTATCGGCAATCAGTTTGCGCATTCTATCCATTTCAATAACCTGATCGCCGGCGGCGGTGGTAACTTTGGGAGCTTCCGGTTTTTGAGCCGGAGCTGAAGGTGCAGCTTTTTTAGCCACCGTGGGAGTGGTTGCTCCTTTGGTTTCAAGATACTTTAAAATATCTTGTTTGGTAACGCGTCCCTCTTTGCCTGAGCCTTCAATAGCATCCAGTTCGTCAACGCTGATGTTTTCCTTTTTAGCAATGCTTTTAACCAAAGGCGAATAAAACCGGTTACTGTCGGAGAAATCTTTTACAGCCTGCGCTGGTTTTGCTTCAGGTTTTTCTTCCGGTGCTTCAGGTTTAACTTCCATTTTTTTAACGGTATCAGCTGCCGCCGGTGTTTCCTCTTCATCGTCATCCTCATCGTCAGTTTTAACCAAGGCGATTACCGTCCCTACCGGAACCACGTCGCCTTCATTAAAAAGCACTTCGGTAAGCACCCCATCCACGGGACTTGGAATTTCGGAATCCACCTTGTCGGTCGCAATCTCAACTATCGATTCATCCTCTTCCAGGGTGTCGCCAACACCTTTTAGCCATTTGGTGATGGTTGCTTCTATAATACTTTCACCCATTTTGGGCATTACTATTTCAAACTTCGCCATATTCTTTGTTTCTAACCTTTTTTCAATATTATCAGGTAAAAATATACCTTCTGAATTTTTTGCAAAAGTAGTTAAAAAAGAGATAAAGTAGAATAGTTCTAAATAATTATTATTTTGAGTAAATATTTATACTTTTGAAAAAAATAAAACGATGAAACTATTAATGATTTATTGCACCCGGTTTGCGTATCAACCACAAATAAAAACCCTGGAAGAGTTTCCTGATCATACCGAAGGAAAGGTTTTTGAAAATGCCCTGATAGCCTTTATTCATGCTGAAGAGCAGGATGAGGAGGATATGAAAAAAGTGGAAACGAAAATGGTGAAAAATTTAAAATGGGCTGCCAAAAAAAACAACATCACCCACGTTGTTTTACACTCGTTTGCCCACCTTGCCGAAACAAAGGCTACTCCACATTTTACCAAAGAACTTTTTGATAAAGTGGAAGAGAGAATGAAAAATGCAAACTACCAGTGTGAGCAAACACCTTTTGGCTATTTCCTTGATATTGACGTGCAGGCTCCCGGTGTGTCGCAGGCAAGGATATTTAAAGCTTTTTAGGTTTTTGTAAAAAGCACCAGACTACAAGCACCAAATCACAAATAATTACAAAATACTAATTATTAAATATTCAAGACTACATCTTTTATTGAGTTTCGGCAATTGTTATTTTGATATTTGAGATTATTTGGAATTTGTAATTTGGTGCATGTAGTTTTACAAAAGTTTCTATCGTTCCGGCTAAATTATCTGCTAACAATCCTTACATTTGTCTGCTCTAAAATTCTAAACTTATGATAAAATTTCCGATGGTTGACCTGGTGGGTCAATATAAAAAAATAAAACCTGAAGTGGATGCGGCCATGATGGAGGTCATCGAAAACGCCTCTTTTATAAAAGGCCCGGCAGTTAAAAGGTTTCAGACTCATTTGGAAGAGTACCTAAAGGTTAAACACGTGATTCCTTGCGGTAATGGTACCGATGCTTTGCAACTGGCGTTGATGGCACTCGATTTACAACCCGGCGACGAGGTTATTACCACATCATTTACCTTTATTGCTACCGCTGAGGTAATAGCGCTGCTAAAACTGACTCCGGTACTGGTTGATGTGCTTCCTGATACCTACAACATCGACCCTGATGCAGTGGAGCGAGCTGTTACTTCCAAAACCAAAGCCATAATTCCGGTTCACCTTTTCGGCCAATCGGCC
>CAZKGB010000410.1:0-2595 GCA_964551935.1 uncultured Lentimicrobiaceae bacterium
GTTGTACTTTTAGTGCATTAGAATTTTATAACAACAAGGCGCGTTTTAAAAGTATGGAGGAGCAAATAACCTATGTAGCTTCGGGAGAGGTTGCCGTAAGCACAAAAAACGAGTGGCTTGTGTCAACACCTCTGGGTTCGTGTGTAGCGGTTGTGGCGTATGATGCAACCACGAAAATTGGTGGTATGGCTCATATAATGCTTCCGGGAAAATCATATTCCATGAAAGCATCGGACAACCGGTTTCGTTTTGCCTTTGATGCCATTGAACACCTGTTTGACGGTTTACTCCAAAAAGGTGTAGCTCCTAAAAATACAGCGGTCTGTTTGGTGGGAGGTGCTAACGTGCTTAAAAAGAAAAACGACGACATAGCCCTCCAGGTGGCTAATAGTGTTTTGGCTTTTATCGTAAAAAAGCAACTATTGGTGCAAGCAGTAGCTTTGGGAGGCTACGAACGATATACTGTTTCTTTAGATACTGATGCAGGAATGGTTTATTATACCGTTGGCGACAGTCCTGAAATGGTGCTGTGTAATTTTGAGTTGGATGCGAAAACTGAGAGAGGAAAATTTGTAAACTTAGATTGAAAGGTTTTTTTATTATGAAAAAAATTCTTGGCGAGGGTGGGAACGGATCAATAGATTTTAATCAATTCAAAGCGATATTTAATGCGGCTGCCGGCGGTATGCGACTTATAGATTTTGATTTTAACATCAAAGTGGTTAATGAGGCTTTTCTCGGTTTGGTTAACCTTTCTGAAAAGCAGGTTGTTGGCCGAAAGTGCTACGATGTATTTTACGGGGATCTGTGCAACACCGATAAGTGTCCGGTGGTTAGATTAAGAAAGAATCCTAAAAAAAAATATGTCGTTGAAACCGTAAAGCAAAATCCTTCGGGAAAAAGGGTGCCTTTGCAGTTAACGGCTATTTTGTTTAATGATAGCGAAAACAACCCGATGGGTATCGTAGAAGATTTATCGGATCTTACCCATTGGAAGGCGATGGAGAATAAACTAAAAGGTTACAACCAGCAGCTATTGGCGTCAAACCAACAACTTCAGGCTACCGACCAGCAACTTCGGGCCGCAATTCAACAATTACAAGCTACTGAGCAACAACTTAGTGCCGCTAATCAACAGTTAATAGCTGCTGAAATGCAGGCGCGATTGAATGCCATAAAATACAAAGCCTTGTTCGATGGCTTAAACGATGCGGCTTTTGTTCATCGTTTTAAAACCGGAGGATTTGGCAGGTTTGTAGAGGTTAACGAGGTGGCACTAAAAAAACTGGGGTATTCCAGAGAGGAGTTTTTTCAATTATCACCTGCCGAAATCAGCTTGCCGGAAGAGGCAATACTGCAAGGCAGCTCACAAAGCAGGGGGGCGTTGGCGGAACGAGGTTTTGCCGTGTTTGAAGCAGTACATATTACCAAAGAGGGTAAAGAAATTCCCGTTGAAATTAGCTCACGGATTTTTGAGTATAAAAATGAAAAACACATTCTCTCCGTAGCTCGTGATATCACCGACAGGAAAAAAGCGGAAGCGGAACTCTCCAAATTGTCATTGGCTGTTAGTCAGAGCCCGGCATTGGTTGGAATTACCGATTTAAAAGGCAATATTGAGTATGTAAATCCTAAAATTGAGGAGGTTACCGGTTACAGTTTCTCGGAATTGTATGGCGAAAACTTTAGATTGCTTAAATCGGGTGAGCAGCCTTTCGAAGTTTATAAGGTGTTGTGGAAAACCATTTCGTCGGGTAAAAATTGGAGAGGTGAATTATGTAACAAAAAGAAAAATGGCGTACTTTATTGGGAATCGGCACTTATTTCACCGGTTTTCGATAAAAAGGGAAAGCCAACACATTATATCAAAATTGCTGAAGATATTACAAAGCAGAAGCATAAAAAGGAGATTCAAAAAATCATCTATAACATCTCCAATGCAGTTGTATCATCCATTAATGTTCGTGAGTTTTCACTTGTTGTTAAAAGTGAATTGACAAAAGTTATCGATACAACTAACTTTTACATCGCATTGTACGATGAAAACAGTGATTCCTTTACCATGGCTTCCCATTTTGACGAAAAGGAATCTTTTGAAAGCTTCCCGGCGGCTAAAACATTAACGGGATATGTGCTCCGAACCAAACAAACGCTGATAGCCAACGAAGCTAAACAGAAAGAGTTGGAGGTGCTGGGTGAGATTGATCTGGTGGGAACGCCCTCCAAAGTATGGTTGGGGGTGCCGCTGCTTATCGATGGTAAAGGCATCGGTGTCGTTGCGGTTCAGAGTTATACTTCTGCCATGGCTTTTGATCAATCTGATATTGAAATGTTGGAAATAGTTTCCAGTCAATTAAGCATCTCTATCAACCGGAAAAAGCAGGAGGAGGAGTTGCGGGAAGCGCTTGAGAAAGCAAAAGAGAGCGACCGCCTTAAAACGGCTTTTCTTACAAACATGAGTCATGAGATCCGTACACCCATGAATGGTATTTTAGGTTTTACGAACCTGCTGAGGGAAGCTGACTTTTCAGAAAGTGGAAAAGAGGAGTTTCTTAAAAGTATTTCGGTTAGCGGCGAACGACTGCTCAACACGGT
>CAZKGB010000411.1:0-2587 GCA_964551935.1 uncultured Lentimicrobiaceae bacterium
CAGCTTGCCGCTGGTACGGGTGTCTTCCGCTAAAATGGTGTCAACTTCTTTTAAAACGCTGATGGCCCTATATGTAATGTCTTCCAGGTTGCCAATCGGGGTGGGTACTATGTAAAGTTTGCTCATGGATTTGTTTTTATTTTAGTTCTCCTTTTACCTTACACGTTTTGTTGATTTACGGCAGGAGAACTTATGATGTTCTTTACAGGCTTTCAGCTAAATCGGTTATCAGACTAAAAAAATCCTTGTACCTTGTATAAGGCACATGGCTATCGGTTACCGAATGATATTCTAAGTACTCCTTTCCGCGAGTATAGATAAAAATTGCTTTTACACCCTTTTTGTAAAACGGGCAATGGTCGCTGTTGCAGGCCTCGCCACGGGCTTTCACTTCCGGCAGGTAGTGGTGCTCGTCGTTGATGGCCACCATTTTTTGGAACAGGTTATTGAACACCTTGCCGTTTACCACGGTGATGCCCTCGCTGCCCGTACCAACCATATCTAAATTGATAAGCAGTTTGATTTTGTTCAGTCTAAACCACGGGTGGTCAGCAAAGTAGCTTGAACCCATCAGCCCCACCTCTTCGCCACTAAAAAGAATAAATGCCACGGAATATTTTAGCGGATGGCTTGTATAATAGCGTGCCAAATCAAGTATCATGGTGGTGCCGCTGGCATTGTCGCTGGAACCCGGGAAAAAGGCCTTGTTCCCCATCATACCCAAATGATCGTAATGCGCGGTGAAAACCAGGAAGGTATCTTTAACAGCCGTGCCTTCAACATACCCTGCAACATTTTGCGTTTGGTAATGTTCGATAAACCGGTTGTCGAAATCAATTTGAATGGATTGAGTGGTCTTTGGCAGTTTGTGTTTATCAATCTTTAACCAAACCGAATGGCCTACATGACGCCCATTGGAAACATGCCACCAGGGTTGTTTATCTTCCAGTAACAGGGCACCGCGCCCCCAGGGAATTTCTGTGCCGTAGAGTTTTTTGAATTTTTGCGTTAAAACCAAAAAACCATCTTTTTTTCCACCGGTTTCAACAAAGGCAACCAATTGTTCAGGTGTGGTAACAGTGTCGGGAACCCATATTAAAGGAAACTCTCCGCTTAACCCGGGTGATGACAGGCTTACCACAAAATCTTTTCCGGCGATCAGCTTCACGCCATCTGCTTTCACCGTTATCTTTCCCGGGAAGGTATTGATATCAAAATCGTAGGGCTGGTAGTAGTTTTCGGTGAAACCTTTCAATCCTACTTTTTTAAACTCTTTCGCCACGAACTTTGCCGCCAGGGCATCGCCATGCTTTACATAGCCTCTGCCATGATAAGACTTTGAACATAGTTTGTGGTTGATTTCTTTAACATATTGTAAATCCTGAGCCTGAACAAAAGTGAAGAGTATCAGTGAAAACAGTAAAGAAATAATACGATTCATTTTATAAACATTTAGAAATCTCACGGTAAAAAACTAATTCTGAAACCGGTCCGGAGCCGGGGAGGTTTTTTTCTTTGTCAAAACCAATATGGGGCAATTGTCATGATGCCTCCGTCTTAGTAGTTAAAAATATTTTCACAAATTTTATTGTTTTTCAATGAGTGTAAAGATAGTTAATTCTACGCAAACTTCTTTTCCAGTAGCTCTTTCATCTTCAGGTAGGCATCCGATTCTTCAGCCCATTGGTTTTGAACCTGCATCTCGAAAAGACAGGTGTTGGCACCTTCCAGGGTTTGCATGCTGTCCAGCTCATCCAGAGCGCTGTTGTACCGGCTTAGGTCGCCGTTAAAAAGTTCATTTATCAACAAAAACTTTTCGTTAATGCCAATAAAAGTACGGAGGTTATTTTGCTTTTCGTGCGACAGTTTATCGGCCGATAGCTTATCGGCCACGGTTTTATGCTTATCGGCCGATAGTTTATCGGCAATGGTTTCGGAAGATGCCGAAAAGAGGTCAGCCTGAGTAGGGTTTGTTTTTTTGGGTGCGGGTTGCTCGGGTATTTCCGGTTCGGAAACAGCAACCGGCGGCTTTTCTTCAGCAGGTTTATCGTTGGGTTGTCCAATCTCAAATTCAATAGTTTCTGTTTTTTCCTCCTCAACGGGTTTTGGAGGTTCGGGCTCAACAGTGGAATCAGATTTTTCTTTGGCTATAGGTTGCGGTTTGTTATCCGGCTTGGGTGTTTTTTCCGTAACAGAAGGTTCCGGCTCATCTTCAACAGGACTAATCTCCTCCTCGGAAGTCATAATGGTTTCTGCCTTGACAGCCGGCATATTTTTTACCAGCCGTTCTTTTTCCAACTCCATACTGTTGTCGATTTCCTGCTCTGGCACTGTGGCCGGTTCGGGCTTTTTAATGTCGAACACGGTGGCTTTGGGTTTAGCATCAGGAGTAGGCTCAAGCATTAACACCGAGTCGTACATGGTTCTGGCTTTTTGTTTCAATAAATCAATGTCGAGTTGATGAATTTTGGCATCCGGTTTCAGCTTTCTGATAAAGGATCTTAAAGCAACCAGTTCGGTTTCAATTTGTAAAAGGATTTTTTCCTGTTCCATATCAATATACTTTCAAAGTTATTACATTTGCTGT
>CAZKGB010000412.1:0-2573 GCA_964551935.1 uncultured Lentimicrobiaceae bacterium
GCCGGGATGGTTGACCGAATGCTGTAATGCAGCGTATTTAGCAGCATGTCAACCGTTGTAAAAAATGGTAACTCCGGGCTTGTTTGCAACTGGCGATGATTTTGTTGCCAGGCCAAATCGATGTTGGTGATTACTTTGCCAAGGTAAATATTGTTTTTTGACTGGATAAGCAGGTTGGAAAGATCTTGATACCAGAGGTTGTTTTTCCTTTCATTTTCCGTAACACTGTTCATGGCCGGGGGAACGGTTAATCCCAGTTTGTTTTGACTGTATTCGCCATAGAGCTTGAAAGAGCCGATTTTTTGAATCAGACCTATGTTTGCTTTTATACTGTTGGTATTAAACCGTGAGTTAGGAACCCGGTTACCATTTCCGTCAAAATAATCTTTGCTCGACATAACATGGCCACTTAATCCCCACGCGATATTTTTGTTTGTCCCGCGTAGTCCAATGGTGCCATCCAATCCGTTGGTGTTGGAAAAATATTTGAAGAGGGCTTTCCCTTTAATTTTACCGGGGGACAGCGGTTTTTGAGGAATCACGTTGATGACTCCGCCAACAGCCCCCGAGCCGTAAAGTAGCGACGCCGGCCCTTTAATCACTTCTATTTTTCCAATATCCGACTCGTCAACCAGATAAGGATGGTTTTCGGAAAACTGAAAATTTTCCATGGGGATACCATTGTTCAAAAACAGAATGTTACTGGTGGAAAGCCCGCGTATAACAGGTGTACCCACTCCCGGCCCTTTCGAGATCATATCAACGCCGGGTATCGAAGTAATGGCTTTAATAAACGAGGGAGAGGCAACGCTTAACAGCGATTTCCTGTCCAGCGTATTAATTTTTACCGTGTTTACATGTTGCCTGCCGGTGAAGTTGCCCGAAATAACAACCTCTTCTCCCTGAATTACCTCCGGGCTTAAAGCAATATTTAAAACCTGTTTGGTGTTGCCAATGCTTACTTTCATGATTTTTGTGGTATAACCCACGTACGAAATGGTTACCAGCTGTTCTCCTCCGGGTAGTGAGTTTATGGCGTAGTTGCCATTTGCATCGGTAACCACCCCCTTTTCAATTTCCGGAAAGTAAATATTTGCCCCTGCTAAAGGGGAACGGTCTTTTTTGTCAATTACCTTTCCGGTAAGCACTCCCTGTCCATATAACATCAGAGTTGTTACGGCAAAAAACAGGGTGAGAAAATTTCTTTTCATTTCAGAAAAAATTAGTTCGCAAAGGTAAATATTGAAAACGGTTTTAAGTAAGGATTAACAGTTTTTAACTGACAATTTATAAAATATTGAGAGTTAAATAAATATAGCGTTTTACTTGACAAAGGCCTCTTTTATTTGTATCTTTGCCGACTTTTTAGTTTGTTTACTTCATGGTATTTAACAAAATACTGTAATACAATAAGATAATAACACAAAATAGCATTATATGAAGCTTTCTCAATTTAAATTTAATTTGCCCAAGGAGTTGATAGCTGATTTTCCTCCTAAAAACAGAGATGAATCAAGACTGATGGTAGTGGACAGGGCAAAGAGAACCATTGAACACAAACAGTTTAAAGAGATTATCAATTATTTTGATGATGGTGATGTTTTTGTGATTAACAACACACGGGTTTTCCCGGCCAGGCTGTATGGCGAAAAAGAGAAAACCGGTGCTCAGATTGAAGTGTTCTTGTTAAGAGAGCTGAATCGTGAAAGCAGGCTGTGGGATGTATTGGTTGATCCGGCCAGGAAAATCAGGATTGGTAACAAACTCTATTTTGGTGAAGAAGATGAGTTGGTGGCAGAGGTAATCGACAATACAACCTCTCGTGGACGTACCCTTCGTTTTTTGTTTGATGGTTCGCACGAAGAGTTTAAAGCTACGCTTAAAAAACTGGGCGAAACGCCTTTACCTAAGATTCATGACCGAGAGGTGGCTCCCGAGGATGATGAACGGTATCAAACTATTTATGCCAAGTACGAAGGTGCTGTTGCTGCCCCTACTGCCGGTTTGCACTTTTCGCGTGAGTTGATGAAGAGACTGGAGATTAAAGGAGTCGATTTTGCGGAAATAACACTTCATACCGGGTTGGGAAATTTCAGGCCTATCGAAGTAGAAGATCTTACCAAGCATAAAGTCGATTCGGAAGAGATGTATATCTCCGAAAAGACAGCCAATCGTGTTAACGAAGCAAAATTAAGCGGAAAACGTATTTGTGCCATTGGAACCACCAGCGTTAAGGCACTCGAAACAGCCGTTTCTATTACGGGGCTCATCAAACCTTATAAAGGGTGGACCAATAAATTTATTTTTCCTCCTTACGAAGTTAAAGTGCCCAATGCACTGGTTACCAATTTCCATCTGCCTATGTCGCCGATGATGATGATGGTGGCTGCCTATGTTGGCTATGAATTTATTTTTGATGTCTATGAGGAAGCCATCAAGGAAAAATATAAATTCTTTACCTATGGCGATGCCATGTTGATTATTTAACAATCAAACACGGGTAAAATACCACTCTATTAATCGTCATCCTCCTCCTCCCCGGCATATTTTTCGGGATAGGGTTTGGCGGGTTG
>CAZKGB010000413.1:0-2572 GCA_964551935.1 uncultured Lentimicrobiaceae bacterium
GTGGCACCACCATCGGTTGACTTACTAAAACCAATAGCACGTTCGGTAAGGGCACCGCCATCGTAAACGGCGTAAGCGGCGTACACTTCACCGTTAGGACCGGAAGCAAGGTTTACGCCCTGGCAATGACTTCCTGCATTCACGGCATCACTCAACGATATTTTATCATCCCAGGTAAGGCCGTTGTCGGTGCTTCGTTTAAAAACTACCTGATTATCGTGCGAGCCGCCAAAATCTGTCCATGCATCATACAGATAGTTTTCGTAAGGGCTTCCTACTTTGGTATCAACCCAAAGGTGATTTTTGTCGGCCATATCGTTAAAACCACTGCCGGGTTTTGGCGCTACCTGTACTTTTACCCAGGTTGCACCCTGGTCGTCGGAATAAGAAACTGCCTGTCCGCTATTATTAATGTATCCAACATACCAGCGGCCATTATTTCCAATACAGGCGGCAGGGTCACCGCTGTTGTTACCATTGGGGCCGTGGATGTCGCCATCCCAGGTTTCGGCAAAATCGAGGGTAAAGAGCCAATCGGCTCCATAAACCGAACCTCCGTTGGGCGGGGTTGAGTTGTTTGAGTTTAATGCTTCGTTGGCATCGTTGCGGCTCACAAATATTGAGTTTTCACTTTGTGTTGAACCGGCAACATCGGTAACCGGCACATCAGGAGAATTTTCGGTGATCGACATGGGTGATTTAATTTCGCTTCCCGTGTAAACAGCTGCGGCTACTTTAACATCAGGGTTTCCCAATACAAGACCTTCGTTAATCATCTTTTTCCAATAGCCCTGGTTGTCAATTTTCCAGTTAATCCGGGCGCGTTTTTCCCTTTTGTCAAGCTTTTGGTTGTCGCTTATTACTTTACTAACGCTAAAAATAGCTGCCCCAATGACAGCAACAAAGAGTAAAATTTTTAATTTTTTCATTTTAATAATTTGGATTTTGAATTTGCATATTACTTGACAAAGAACCCCATTAAAAGGTTGTAAAATCTACCGTGACATTAATCATAGATTTTTGCTATGGCTTCTCCTTTTACTACTCTAATAGCATTCATGGCCAGTGCTTTCATTTCATCTTCACCGGGATAAACATGAACGGGCGCAATGCGATGTACATGTGATATAACCTGATTAACAAAATATTTATCGTAAGCAATGCCTCCGGTGATGAGGATTCCATCAACATTACAGCCTAAAACGGTTGACATGGCTCCAACCTCCTTGGCCACCTGATAGGCCATGGCATCGTAAATTAATTTGGCTTCGGCATCGCCTTCGGCAGCACGTTTCTCTACTTCGTAAGCACTGTTGGTGCCCAGATAAGCTACCATGCCGCCCTGACCTGTTATCATTTTTAATACTTCTTTTTCAGAATATTTTCCACTGTAACACAACCTGACTAAATCGCCGACAGGGAGGGTACCGCTTCGTTCGGGTGAAAACGGGCCATCGCCGTCCAATCCCTGGTTTACATCTACCACGCGTCCGTGTTTGTGGGCTCCCACCGTGATTCCACCTCCCAAATGAACCACCACAAGATTTAGTTCTTCGTATTTGCGCATGATTGATTTAGCATGCTGACGAGCTACAGCTTTTTGGTTAAGCGCGTGAAATATAGAGCGGCGTGGCAACAAGGGGTGGCCTGAAATACGGGCAATCTCTTCCAGCTCATCAACCACCACGGGATTGGTAATGTAGGCTTTGGCATCGGGTAACGAATGGGCAATATCCCAGGCTATTAAACCGCCAAGATTGGAGGCGTGTTCGCCGTAAACACATTCGCGCAGGTCGTGAAGCATTTTTTCATTTACTTCAAAAACACCCGATTCAACCGGTTTAACAACCCCGCCTCTTCCCATCACAACTCTGATTAGGTCGATACGGATTTCAGCGTCTTTCAGCTCTTTTAAAATTAACTCTTTACGAAATTGAAACTGATCGGTAACCCTGTCGTACTTTTCAATCTCCTCCTTTGAGTGACGGATGGTTTGAATAAAGACGGGATTGGTGCCAATATAGACTGCTATTTTGGTAGAGGTTGAACCCGGGTTGATGGCTAATATTCTTATTTCTTCCATTTAGGTATTAACTGTTATTTGGCTGATAATGCTGCCAGAGCAATGGAATAAAGTTTGGTTTTTATGGTGTCGCCCCGCGATGAAAGTACTGCAGGCACCTTGGCTCCAACCACCATGGCACCCAATTCGCTTTTAGCCAGTTTGGTGTTGGCTTTGTAAAATACATTCCCCGATTCGATGTTGGGAAAAACCAAACAGTCGGCATCGCCTGCCACATGACCTCCCAGTTTTTTAATTTCGGCACTCTCTTTATCAATGGCTACATCCAGCGCCAGGGGGCCGTCAACGTAAGCGCCGGCAATCTGGCCACGGTCGGCCATTTTAGCAATGAGGGCGGCATCTACACAGGCCGGCATTTTAGGCGAAACCTGTTCGGTGGCAGCCAATACCGCTACTTTAGGTTTTTCTATTCCCAAAGCGATGGCGGTGGCAATCAGGTTATTGGTATTGGCAATTTTATAACCGGGTCGAGGACTACCGCGAAGTTTT
>CAZKGB010000414.1:0-2571 GCA_964551935.1 uncultured Lentimicrobiaceae bacterium
TAATACATTATTAACTCCTTACTCTTAACACTTTACTCCTAACTCTAGGCACTTCAAACTTTAGCGCACTTTAGGCACTCCTTGATTGCAGATTGCAGATTAATGATTGGGGATTTTAAAGTTTATTTACAAATTACGAAGACACCTGCCCGATTCCACCGGGATTTACGACATAATAACTCCGGAGCTAAAACTTCTTACTTCCCCCCAAACTCATTAATCAGCTCCTCAGGTGTTTTACCTAAATTTTTAAGAAGCATTTGAGCATCATCAGCAAAGTCGCTGTCGGGATATTTATCCAAAAACTCCTTGTAATACTTTTCAGCGGCTTTATAGTCTTTTAGCTGATCATCATAAACGAAAGCACGAAGGAAATAACAAATTGGCATCTTATCAAAATCGGGATATTTTTGGATAATCTCGTTAAAAGTAAATACGGTCTGCTGTGGCCGTCCCATGTTCATTAAAATATCGGAAGCTTTAAACAGGTATTCAGGGGCCAGACTATCCTTGGGAAACCGGGCCGCAAACGACTGGTAATCGGTTACCAAAACCATGGCACTTTTTTTATCGAGCGCTGCTACGCTATCGCCAAAAAGCTTTTGTTCGGATGATTGAATTTTAGTTAGAAGTTCCCTTTTGGTTAACTCCTTTTTAACCGGTTCTTTCTTCGAATCTGTTGATTGGCAACCCCATAAAAACATTGTCAACAGCGAGGTGAATAATATTAATTTTTTCATCCTTTTATAATTTTTGATTCTTCTTGTTTAACGTTTCCTATTTAGCTCTTATTTAGTTCACGGTTTGTAACCGTGAACCCGTGAACACAAATTACTAAAAACAGTTATAAAACTGTTGACTGTTTTAATTTACTCACGGCTACAAACCGTGAGTTAGATTACAGAGTGAATATAATCTTTTTTCCGTCGGTTAACTAACCACCGTTAGAGATACCCTCGTCAATAACGAAAATAAATATCTCACCTAACGTTTTGGCCTTTTTTTGGGAAAAATCATTTTATAGCCGGGGCTTACTTTTCCATTGGTAATATCGGCCAGTTTACGTTTCAGCAACATCTTTCTAATTTGTGGCAAACGCTCGACAAAAACAATTCCCTCGGTATGGTCGTATTCGTGCTGAATAATCCGGGCAGGCATGGCATCGTACCGCTCCTCCTCGTGATAATTCCAATTTTCATCGTAATAACTGATGTATATTACCGGTTGGCGCTTTACATACTCATTGATTCCGGGAACACTTAAACAGCCCTCTTCAAACTCCCATGGTTCTCCCTCCTCGCGAAGAATTTTAGCATTGATAAATACCCGTTTAAAATCTTTGCAAGCCGGGTCATGATCTTCATAAGGAGAGGCATCTATCACGAAAAGCCGGATAGATTTATTAATTTGAGGGGCAGCAAGGCCAACACCGTTAGAGTGATACATGCTTTCGTACATATCCTCAATCAGTTTGTCAAGCTCAGGATAGTCTTTGGTTATTTCTTCCCCTCTTTTTTTTAAAACAGGGTGGCCGTATGCCGTTATTGGTAACATCATTTTATTAAAAATTAAATCCGGTTAAGGAATTCATGTATGACTGAAGAATCAAGGTGGCACTAATGGTGTCAACCAGTGCTTTGTTTTGTCGTTTCTTCTTTTTCAAACCTCCTGTCAACATGGCTTCATGCGCCATGCTCGAAGTAAACCTTTCGTCAAACCGATCCACTTTTAAATCGGGGTACGTTTTTTTTAGCTTCTTAACGAAGGGTTCAATAAATCGTGATGAGTCTGACGGCCTGTTCATCATATCTTTAGGCTCACCCACCACGATGGTCTCTACCTGCTCTTTTTGAAGATATTCTTTCAGAAAACTAAAAATATCTTTCACATGAACCGTTGTCAACCCTGTTGCTATCATCTTCAATTCGTCAGTAACAGCAATACCAACACGTTTTTGTCCGTAATCGATGGCTAAAATTCTTCCCATATTTTATATTAGGCTGCAAAAATAATCTAAATTTGTTCATTGAAGAAATGAAAAATCTTATTACCATACTTGGCCCCACGGCAACAGGAAAGACGAAACTGGCCACAGCCCTTGCTGCCATGATTGGAGGTGAAATTATCAGTGCCGATTCGAGGCAGGTTTATCGCGGGATGGATATTGGAACAGGAAAGGATATTGAAGACTACCGTTTCAACGGCTTAGATGTTCCTTACCATTTAATTGACATTGTTGACCCGGGCTACGAATACAACCTCTTCGAGTATCAAAAGCATTTTACTACGGCCTTTAACGACATAGTATCGCGCGATAAAATTCCTGTTTTAGCAGGAGGCAGCGGACTTTATCTTGATGCCGTTATCAATGGCTATGAATTGACATCCGTGCCGGAAGATGCCTTTTTAAGAGAACAGCTGGACAGACTTTCGGATGATGAACTGAGGGAAAAACTTAAAAGTTACGGCCAACTTCACAATACTACCGACCTCATTGAAAGAAACCGAATCATTAGAGCCATTGAAATAAAAGAGTACGAAAAACTCAATCCCGATAAGGTTATCGATATG
>CAZKGB010000415.1:0-2564 GCA_964551935.1 uncultured Lentimicrobiaceae bacterium
ATCTGGCTTTAACCGTTTCGTACCACGACATGAAAGGAAATACCCTTGACCCGAAGTTGCTGCAACAGGGAAAAGATTTTTACATAAAGATAAAAGTTAAAAGCACAGCACTTCGTCATTACAAAAACTTAGCTTTAAGTGCCATTTTTCCTTCGGGATGGGAAATACTGAACACCAGAATGGTTGACGTGGGCCGGGGACTTAAGTCGTCCTACAGCGATTATACGGATATTCGTGACGACAGGGTGAACCTGTTTTTCGATCTCAACAGCAGAGGGCAAACCAAGGTCTTTTATATTCTGCTCAACGCCGCTTATCCCGGCCGGTATTACCAATCGCCCATTGTTTGCAAAGCAATGTACGACAACACAATTAATGCATCAACCGGCGGCGGGATGGTGGAGGTGGCAGAATAGAGTCTGAAGAGAACGACTTCTAATCAGGGTTACTAACGGGCTCTAATGATCCCGGTTAAATTGTTTTAACCGCTTTTCCAAATCTTCAAACTGTTCAGGTTGCACCAGCGAAGTACAAGCTCTGATTCCCTCTTTACGCTCGCTACCCGTTATAAGCAGCGAAATGGCGCTAACCCCATAATAAATCAACTCGTTAAGCAATTGCTCGGCATCCATTCCGGGATAGCTAAAGGTAAAATAAAAGCCATCGGCGATGGGTTCATCCACATCGGTATCATAAACAATATTAAATCCGTTTTCGGTAAAGATGCGTTTCATCTCATGCGCCTTGCGGCCATACTCTTTAACGTAATCAACAAAATTGAAGCTACCGTCGTTGGCCGCCTTTAACAAAGCTGTTAAGGCGTATTGAGCCGAGTGAGAAGTGCCTGAACTCAACGGGTATAAGGTTCCGAAAATCATCGAATAGCCCAACTTATCGTTAACATAATAGCGCTTCAGGTCGGGATAATGAGCATTGAACAAGGTATCCGAAATAGCCATGATTCCAATCCGCTCCCCGGCATAACTGAAAATTTTACTACTGGAGATAAACAAGATATAATTGTCGGTGAATTTGGCTACGGTAGGTTGATAGGGCGGCACACCGGGCTTGTCGTAATCTTTTCTAAAGTCCATGCCAAAATAAGCCAAATCCTCAAGAATAACTACCCCGTATTGGTTAGCCAGTTCTCCAATGGTTTTCAATTCATCTTCGGTAAAACAAATCCACGACGGGTTGTTGGGATTGGAGTAGAGTACCGAATGAATTTTACCCGTTTTAAAGTAAGACTCCAGTTTCTCGCGCAGCTTATCGCCGCGATAATTGTAAACATCAAAGCTTTCATATTTGATATCGAGTACCTTGTGTTGCATTTTATGAACAGGAAAACCGGGGTCGATAAACAGGGTGGTATCTTTGTTTTTATCGATGCGGCTCAAGGTTAAGAAGGCGGCAAACCCTCCCTGCATCGATCCAACCGTGGGAACACATCCCGACGGGTCGATGTCCACCTCCATAAAAAGCTTAATAAATCTTGAAGCTTCATCTTTTAAGGCCTGCAGTCCCTGAATGTTCGGGTAAACGGCAGCTACCCCCTCTTCAAGCGCTTTGATTTGTGCATTGACGCCAACCGGAGCCGGTGGAAGGCCCGGAACGCCCATCTCCATGCGGATGTACTTTTCGCCGGTAGCATTCTCAATTTCGTCAATCAGTTTTTTAATTTCGCGGATGGTTCCGGTGCCAACCGAATCCAATCCGCTCTCCTTTATTTTCCTGTTTACAATACTGTAATCTATGGGTGTGTTCTTCATAATAATATATTTAAGCTGTTTGGGTTTCTGTTTTTTTCATATTGGCCACGGCTAAAATAACGCCCAAAACAATTCCCAGCAGGGCTGCAAAAAGCACTCTGAAATCAGCGGGCATTAAAAAAGTGATGGTATGGGCAGGAATCCAAAAAAAGGGAATGGTTTTTTTCAACACAAAATTCCACTGCACCTCCCAGTTAAGCCCTTTTAAAATGGAAGCAAACGGAATGGGGGTAAAAAACCCTCTTACTGTTCCTCCCGTGTTTATGATGTGGGTATCAGTTACTTTGTGCAGTGTCATCATAACCGGAGCGTAAATCAAATTCATGGCCGCACTAATGGAGAAGGCAATCAGCACTTTTCCTGCCGACAGGTTACCGGCAAACACCGCTTTGGCGTGTTGCATGCCCATGTATTCAATAACGGATGGCGTACCGGAGGCAAAAACAATAAACGCAAATTTGATGGTAACCCCCAAAAATCCCCACACCACGGCCCTCGGTAAAACACCAAAACCGGGCTGCGTGTATTTCCCGGTTTTGATCCGAAGTCCAATAACTTCTCCTAAAGTGGCTAAAATGGCAAACTTTATAAAAGCCATAAAAAAGCCGTGATAATGATTTAAGTGAGTGTAGATGTCGTACAACTTCTCACTTAAGAAAAATGGCAAGAACAAGAGTAAAACCCCTGTTATAAATAGGATATCTTGACGTTTAATCATTTAAAAAAGAGTCAAAATTATGATAACTGTCGAGCTTCAAATATACGCAATATTAATTGATGTGTTTGGGTTTTGAT
>CAZKGB010000416.1:0-2562 GCA_964551935.1 uncultured Lentimicrobiaceae bacterium
CACTTAACAGCGGAGGAGAAGTTAATATTTTGGTTACCTATGCTGATTACCCGGGAATATCTGACCTGGATAACGATGGCGATTTGGATATTCTTACTTTTTGGTGATTGGGCTCGTTTGTCGAGATGCATAAAAATCTTTCGATGGAAACTTATGGCAATCCCGATTCGTTGCTGTTTGAAAAAACCGGAGAGTGCTGGGGAAATTTTGCCGAAAGTGATGAGTCGAACGAACTTTTTTTAGATACTTGCATTCCAGCACCTTTTGCCGAAAACTATGTAATCGATAACCGGCAGGAGCGTCATACCGGCTCAACCTTTTTAATGCTTGACCTTGATGCCGACAACGACAAGGATTTGCTATTGGGTGATGTGGATTATCCTGGCCTGTTTGCTCTTGTAAACGGCGGAACACCTGAACAGGCACTGATTACTTCGTACGATACTGCTTATCCCGATGCTCAACAAAAAATCAAAATTTTTTCCATGCCGGCAGCAGCCTATATCGATGTAAACAACGATGGTAAAAAGGATTTGATTGTTTCTCCCTTTGATCCTGCCCCCGCCATTTCAAAAAATTACAGCAGTGTTATGCTCTATCTAAACCGTGGTGAAAACAACCACCCCGATTTCACTTTAACTTCCGAATCGTTTCTACAAGATCAAATGATTGACGTGGGAAGCGGTTCCGTGCCCGTGTTCTTTGATTGGGATAACGATGGCTTTACCGACCTTTTTATTGGAAGTTACGGCTATTATAAAGGCTCGTGGTACGACCAGTATTTTACCCTGCACAGCCAGTATCGCGGGACTGTTTTCTACTTGAAAAATACCGGCACCTGGGGGTATCCTGCTTTTACACCCGTTGATATGGACTTTGGAAAATTTCTTGAGGAAAACGATAACCTAACGGGGGTGGCTCCCGCTTTTGGCGATTTAAACGGGGATGGTAACAATGAGATGCTGGTGGGAAACAGCGACGGGACCTTAATGTTGGTGGAGTTTTCGGGAGGCAATGTGTTTAAAACAAAAAATTATGCCTCGATTGACGTGGGAAAATTTAGTACACCGCAACTTTTTGACCTTGACAAAGATGGCTTGTTGGATTTAGTAGTGGGTGAACAGGACGGAAACCTCAACTATTATCATAACAACGGTACAACCACGAATCCCGATTTTGTTTTTGTAACCGATAGTCTGGGAAAAGTAAACGTAACCGATTATACATTGTCGTATTACGGATACAGTTGCCCCGCTTTTTACAGAGGACACGACGGAAAAACGGTTTTGGTTGTGGGCTCCGAGCAGGGAAAACTATTTTATTTTGTTAATATTGACGGCAACCTCACAGGCACTTTTACCGAATCCAATCAACTGGGAAGTTTGCTGGGAATAGAGAACTTTAACAGCGACAGAGGGATGCGTTCCACTGCAACACTGAGTGATGTTTGTGTCGATAATTCGCCGGAGCTTATCGCTGGTAACTATAGCGGCGGGGTAGAGTTTTTTGGTGGCGATGCCGATGTGTTGGCATCGGTTGACAAAATAAAACCTGCGTTCGGTACATTGACCATCTTTCCAAATCCGGCGCAAGACAAAGTGTTTTTGATAGTTCCATCGCAACTAAAACAATTTGATCTGGTTATCTCCGATTTATCCGGAAGGTTGGTTTATCATAAATGGGAAACCGTAAATAAAACAAATGGATTGGAAATAAATACAGCCCTGTTTGACCCGGGAATATATGTGATAAGTATTTCAGGGATAAAATCAACGTTTACCGGAAAACTTGTGGTTGTTCGATAGGGTGGAATATATTTTTAATAAAGAAACATTTTTAAAGTTAAACCAACCATGTTACTCTTGTTAAAGTTAACTTTTTTTTGTTAATTTTGAGCGGTAACCTCTTTTAATTAATAAAAGCATGTCAAATTCAGGAGAGAAATTCTATTCTAAACTGCATCCGGAGTTAACTGAGGAACTCTATCTTCAACTCCTCAGACGTTCATATCATGAGTTGGCAAAACGCAGCCTCTCGGGGCCTCCCGCCTATTTGTTAATTCTTGTTGCCGTGTTTTTTATAACCCCCTTTTATTGGGATTTTCCTCTTTGGTTTATTTTCTTTGCTCTTATACAGGTTGTTTTTAATATTTTTCGGTTTCTGATTACGCTTCAATATAAGAAGCTTGTGGACATGGGAAAGCAAAAGTTGTGGATCCGTTCGTTCCGGTTGCTTACCATCGGGGTTTCCTTGTCATGGGGTATTGCAACTGCAATTTTTTCGTATATGTATGGATTCTCTGTTCCCAGCACAACCATATTAATGATTACCATTGGAATTGCAGCAGGTGCCGTAACAGCCCTTTCACCCCGCCTTAATTTATTGGTTTGGTATATCTCAAGTATGGTAGTCCCTCCTTTAATAGCCAGCTTTATGGCAGGCAATATACATATGTCAATAATCGGAGGACTTCTGCTTCTTTTTTATGTTTACCTTACAATACAGGGCAGAGCTCAGTTTTACGCTTACTGGTATGCCATTACCAACAATATTTTACTGCAT
>CAZKGB010000417.1:0-2558 GCA_964551935.1 uncultured Lentimicrobiaceae bacterium
GATTAATTACCTTAAGCTCATCAGAAGTTTGCATCTCCGAATTTGCTTTAACGGGATACGCTTTTAACGCGAACTCGAAACCGTCAAAAAACTTGCGCCACTGTTCATCAACGCTACCCGGATCGGCTTGATATTGCGAATACAACTGTTCAATGATGTCGGGGTCGATATTATTTAAATAATTCAGGTTGTCCATGGGTATTGTCGTGAATTTGAGCCAACAAAGGTACTATTATTTTAGATGTTATTTAGAATAAATTTCAATAATATATTTTTAGATGTTTGAGGTGCATCTTACCGGGGGTAATGACTATGGTTGGCTATGAATATTAATTTTTTAATTCTCGCATAGCCGTCTTACCATTTATTAATTCTGTTTCCAATGAACAGGTGTTTGTTTTTTCAATATTTATTCGCTCCGCTCACTTATTTATTCAGCCATGAAATCGCTAACCGAATCATTGTTGATAATTAACGAATTCGCGGCTAATAACTTATCAATATTCCATTTGCTTGCGAAGATTGAGTTAATGATCAATGATCATCTTTTCAGATGTTGCCGTTGTGCTGTTTTGCAAAACGGCCGAATAGATGCCGGCCGGCAAATTTAACGAGATTGAAATGGATGACTTTTGGCTTGGATGGAGGTACTTGTTGTAAACCGGAATGCCATACAAATTGAAAATGGTTAGTGTGGCATCTCTGAATTTAGTGCCATCAATCGTTAGCAAAAATTTTCCTTTGTTGGGATTGGGAGCGATGGTGATGTTGAATGAAGGCTGTTTTGTTTGAATAGCGGTAAATGTTGAATCGTCACAAACTGTTAGCGGCAGACCCGCATCAAAGCGTTCTTTTGCCGGAATGGTGCCTGATTCCAGCGTGTTGGGGTAGCCAATGGAAGGCCATACAATGTTCTCGCTCCAAAAGTAAGGTTCTGTTTTAAGGTAATAGGAAGAGTCGGAAAGGTCATCGGTACCCGCGGGAAGGGTAACACTAAGAATGTTGTTTCCATACTGAAAATGATCGCTGCCGGTAAGAACATACTGTCCGTAAAACATGCTAAAGTCGGTGGTTTCGTTGCCCACGAAATTTTGTTTTGATGTTTCCAGCGGGTCGTTGGTCGTCATGATAATACCCCAAAGTTCGGCCCTGTTTCTGAAAAGGGTGTTGTAAGGCCCCGAAGGTCCCCAATAGTGGTCGATAATGATATTTTGAACGATGTTGCCTTCGAAAAGGTTGGCGTACGCATAATGGCCATGCAGCGAGATGTCGCCCGACAGATTGTGGATGGGTTCGCTACGATAGGGGTCGCGGGAGTAATTGTAGCTGAAAATGTTACCGTTGGCTCCGGTTTTTACCATCATAGCATGGCGCAGATGGCTGAAAATGTTGTTTTCAATCAGGCACTCACTGCTGTGATGGGCCAGGGTAATTCCATATCCGTTCGTGCCGGCACCGTCGTATTGAAAGGCATGATGAAAATAGGAACCGGAAATTTTAATCGAAAGACTTTTTGCAATGTAAACATGGCTGCCGTTGCTGGTATCGCTTTCAACGCCTGTTATCCTGCAGTTTCGTGCGTAAGTAAAGTTGATGTTATAACTGCCACTATTTACCGGTTCATCAAGTCGTTTAATGGTAAGACACCTGATACCAACATTTACGATGGGGTTTACTTTTTTTAGGCATGGACTTAACAGGGTGTCGTAAGATATCCTCAAAGGCGATTGCAGGTAAAGGGTGTCTTCTGCCACCGAGTCGATAATGGTCATCTGACCCACCGAATTGGCAGCCCACGAAACAGGGACGATGTCCCACTCGCCATTTGTTTCATATATTTCAACCATATCACCCGATGAAAACATGAATGCAGAGTCGGTAAAAATTTTGGAACTGCTTTTTGTGAATCCACCATCCAGAAAGACTTTTAAGGCTTGTGAACTGCCTGCAACGTTGATGGCATTTTCGTTTTGCTGATTAAAATCGAATAGCAGGGTTGTCAGCTCCGAGCCCGATCCTTCTAAAATGATACTGTCCTGTAACGTAATGGGGGTATTGAACAGATAGTTTCCCGGAGGAAAGAAAAGAGTTGCTGCCTCACCTGCTGCTTGCTCCATGGCAAGCTCTAAGGCTGCAGCGTTGTCCGTAATACCATCGTTGCTGCCGCCAAAGTCAAGAATATTAAGCTCGGCATCCGGTTCAATAAAATGAAAATGCTGTTTTACCAATTCCCAGTTCACCCTCCTTTCGGCAGGTATAACCTGGGCTTTAACTTCCGAAAAAGTCAGCAAAATGGGTATCAGGAATAAGAATTTCATTTTTTTAATCGTTACTTCAAAAGTAATGCTAATTAGTGTTATTTTTACTATTTGTGAGAAATTGCATAAAGTAATGTCATTAACCAAATGAAAAATTCAAAACAGATTAAGAACAATTTCGCCGGAGCGCGTGAATTTGTTTGTTTAACCTGACAGGTGGATGTGATAAAACGTAATAAAAACAACAGTTAACGGGTGTAAAGAATAGATCGATGAAAAAATTATTTTTAATAATTGGCA
>CAZKGB010000418.1:0-2556 GCA_964551935.1 uncultured Lentimicrobiaceae bacterium
TTGGCTTTCTTTGAGCGTAACCCCCTGATTTTTATCGAGGGTCAATATTTTCTGCCCTACGGAAACCTTTGGTGTTAAGCCCGATATCCATTTGCTTTTGATAAATCGAAACGGAACGGATACCTTTAGGTTGAGATTGGTTTCGTACCAACGAACTAATTTAGCGTTTTCAACGCTATCGGTATAAACCATTTTTCTTCTTCCAACATCGGCTGAGAAACCTATTACCGGATACCACCCGTAATAATCGTAAGTGAATTTGGCTTTCCCGGTTTGATCGTTTAGGTTATAATAATAACCCAGGGTTGACACCGAAGTTCCCAGCATGTTTTGCGATGCTAAAAACAGGTTTGGAACGGGTTCGTAGGTGTTAATATCAACCAACATCGGCCCCCACGAATGAATATTGAAAAGATGTTTTAGCCGACTGTATTTTGTTGCTTGATAACTACTGTCAGGCATTACCTCGTTTTCCAGGACAAAAGTACTGTCGGTAACCTGCCGGTCGATTGGATAGCGAAAGGGTGTCGGATTAACCCGGCTGGCTATTTCGCGGTTTGTTGACAGATCAAGGGTGGCAATACGATAACCATCGGCTGTATAATCCGAAAAAATCAATTTATCATTATTTGTTATCAGGGCAGTTTCAACACCGTATTTAACCGAAGTAATTTGTGATATTTGGTTTGTGGATAAGTTGAGCCGGTAAATATTGTTTACCCCTTCGTAAGTACCGGTGTAGTAAATATTGTTCCCCGATTTAAAAGGCCTGTTAATTTCGGCGTAACCAAAGGGTAGCACCAATTGCTGTTTACCGGTTTCGGGGTTCCATAATAAAATCGACTTTCCCTTTTTACCCAATACTGTGGCAACAACTGATTGTCCGTCAGTGCTCCAGCGGGGTGTCATAAAAAAGAGGTTGTTTATTGTAGAAAACTTTTTAATGACTTTTCCTGTTTTGGCATCCAGAATCTGCAACGCATTTTGCCCGTCAGGCGAAACATCGACGGCTACAATTTTTGCAGCATCGGGCGATAGGGCCGGGGCGAAAAGACGGGTTTTGCGGGTAAGCGTTTTTAGCTGTCGGGTTTTGTAGTTGTATATTTTCACGATGGAGTAATCGCGGTTACTCCATCGTAAATCGTACTCTTTTTCGTTCCAGCAAATAAGACTGTCGTTGGCTGAAAGCGACTCGGCATAGTCGAATCCCGGGGTAAACAATACGGTCTCTTCTCCTTCCGGTGAAATTTTTACAAAACGATGGATGTCATCGAGGCTCGTGCGCTCGGCAATGACAGATCCATCAGGTAGCATCACAGGGAAGTGATAACTGGTAAACGACCGATGAGGCTTTGCCGGGTCAATGTATTCTGTCGTTGAAAACTTCTTTTTTTTCTGTTCGGCACTCCATCCGCTTTGCAACGCATCCATCACCTTGTGATAGTATTTTACTTTACGCAGGCCGGTATAGGTTTTTAATCCGTTTACAAAAGGCTTTAGCAGGTAAGGCCGGCGGGCTACCCGGTCGAGTGCCAGGTTCCACATTTCATATCCGTAATGTTCAGCGCCGTATTGTACCAGCTGATAGCCTAACGTGTAATAATCGGGGACATAATTCCGATAGGATCCAAGAATGGCTTTGTCGTAAGGATAGATTTTTTTATCAAGAAGCTGTGCCTTCAAATCCATCGAAAAAAAGGGAAGTCTTCCGCGTCCGCTTTTGCTGTGGATGGTTTCGTTGTACACGGCGTCACCTTCGATGAACCACATGGGAATAAAAGCACCAAAGAGCGCCATGGGTCCTGCCTGTCCGAAAATATAACTTAGCCCCTTACCAACACCCTCGTACATCTTACGCATTTGGGCATAGTGGCGGTATTCGTGAAGCGAAAGCTGGTATTGCCATATTTGAGGGTATAGGTTTTGGTCGGGAATTTCAAAAAAGTCGCCATGCAACGGAGCCGGCAGCACCATGGCATTGGCCCAGGTGCTTTTCGAATGGAGGACTATTGAGAAAGGTTTTTGCTGTTTTGTCAGATAAGGTTTAAGCGTAACATTATGGGTATGTTCCAGCGTGTTGGCATAGAGGTTGGCGTTGGTATAATACCCTGACGGGAAAATGATTTTGAAATCAGGAGTTGTTATCTGCTTCCATTTTATCGATGCAGGATCCTGTCCAACAATATAAAACTGGGCAAAAATAATGTTGCTAAACCCAAGGGATAAGACAACCAAAAGAAAAAGGAGTTTTTTCATGCTTGACAGGTTTCAATGTGTAAAAGTAGTAATTCATGTAAAACTGTATCAACAATTGTTGATTTATCAGGATAACTTCTGTAAGTCAACGATAATTTGATTGTTTGGTTTATTGGGTGCTAACCGGTCAGCTGGTTTTTGGCAGACTATCGGCTTTTTGTGTGCTTAACCTTATTTCGAACCTGTTATGTAGTAAGGGTTGTAATGATTGATAAAGTGGCCTGACTTATTTGTCCTATTTTTGCAAAATGAAATTTAACCCTTCTCTGGTAAAAGGCAAGTTAATCCGGCGCTATAAAA
>CAZKGB010000419.1:0-2553 GCA_964551935.1 uncultured Lentimicrobiaceae bacterium
ATTAAAGAGATTTATAAAATATTAAAGGATAGAAATGTAAAAACGGTGGTTAAGTCAAAATCGATGATTACGGAAGAGATAGAACTTAACCAGGCGTTGGAAAAGAAAAAAATTGAAGTTATTGAAACCGATCTTGGTGAATTCATCGTGCAGCAGGCCGGACAAAAGCCTTATCACATTGTTACTCCTGCCATGCATCTTTCCAAAGAGGATATTGCCTCGCTGTATCACGAAAAATTTAAAACCCCTGAAGATTTTAATCCGACTGAGCTAACCAACTACACCCGTGAAATTCTTCGTGAAAAATTTGTTCAAGCCGATGCAGGTATCACGGGAGCTAACTTTTTAATTGCCGATATGGGAGCCATAGCCCTTACCGAAAACGAAGGCAACGGACTCATGTCGATTTCGTTCCCAAAATTACATATTGCCATTGCCGGCATCGAAAAAATTATTCCCAGTCTGGAAGACCTCGATCTCTATTGGCCGCTGTTATCTACCCATGGAACCGGCCAATTGCTTACTGCCTATAAATCGATTATTAGCGGTCCGCGTAAGCCGGGAGAAAAAAATGGTCCGGAGGAGATGTTTTTGATATTACTTGATAACGGACGTACTAATCTGTTATCAAAAGAACGGCAACGCCAGGCCCTATCATGTATAAAATGTGGAGCCTGCTTAAATGTTTGTCCCGTTTATAAAAACATTGGCGGACACACCTATAATACAACTTACAGCGGTCCCATTGGTGCTGTTATTACGCCTTATCTTAAAGATTTTAAAACCTACAAGCATCTTAGTTTTGCCTCCACGCTTTGCGGTGCCTGCACCGAAGTTTGTCCGGTGGGTATTCCGTTACACGAGCTACTGCTTTTTAACCGTAAAGAAGCTGTTGACAACGGCTATTATACCTTTTTTGAAAAGAAAAGTAACGATGTTTCAACTTTTGCTCTTTCCTCGCGTAAGCGACTTGATATGGTGGGAGGCGGATTTAAAAATCGGGTAATGAATTTGACGGTAAAAAAAGCATGGGGTCCGCGTCGCGACCTTCCAACCATGGCTCCAAAATCGTTTGCTCAACGATGGAAAGAGCAGGAGAACGAAGAGTAGGATACGATAAGTATTTTTATCAAAAAATATCAAGTTTATTATTTTCCTTTAACCAACCTTTTTTCTCGGTTAAATATTGTTAAATCATCCTTTAGCCTCTTTACAATAATTTTAAAAATATATTCCTTTGCACTGCTCTTAAAAAAAAGAACCCGAAAACGAGTTCTGTTTTTATAATAAAAATATTGCTGTATGGATATTGTTATTGAAAACATGACGAAAACCTACGGCCGGCAAAAAGCCGTAGACAATATTTCGTTACAGGTAAAAACAGGCGAGGTTCTAGGTTTTTTAGGCCCCAACGGTGCCGGAAAAACCACTACCATGAAAGCCATCACCTCTTTTCTGATTCCCGACTCGGGAAAAATTTTTATAGGTAACATTTCGGTAAACGACAACCCTCAGGAGGCCAAAAAAAATATTGGTTACCTTCCTGAAAACAATCCTTTGTACGAAGATATGCCGGTTATCGATTACCTTCAATTTTGCGCACGCATCGAAGGTATTGCCAAAGATAAAATTAACGACAAGGTAAGAGAGGTGATTCAAACCTGTGGAATTTCCCGCGAAAAGCACAAAAAAATCAGTGAACTGTCGAAAGGTTACAAACAGCGGGTAGGATTGGCACAGGCGCTCATTCACGACCCCGAAGTGCTTATCCTCGATGAGCCTACTACCGGTCTCGACCCAAATCAAATTATTGAAATCAGGGAGCTGATAAAAAAAATCGGGAAAGAGAAAACCGTTATCCTTAGCTCACATATTCTGGCTGAGGTGGAGGCTACCTGCGACAGGATTGTGATTATCAAAAAGGGTAAAATAGTGGCTGATGGCACGGTTGAAGAACTTCGTAGCCGGGCACAAGGAAATGAAACGTTAAAAGTTACCATCGAAGATGGCGGGCTGGATGAAATATTTAAAGCACTGCAACTGCTTAATACGGTTGAGCTGGTTGACTTTGTCGATAAATCGACCCAAACCTTTCAGGTAAAAAGTAAACCCGGACAAAGCTCGCGCCGGGATGTATTTAATCTTTGTGTTGAAAAAGGATGGACGCTTACTCAGCTCACCTTTATTGAAACCCGCCTCGAGGATATTTTCTATGAATTAACGCTGGATAATTAGTGTAACGAATTTTAAAACATACAAAATGAAAGAAATTTGGATTATAACAAGGAGGGAATTGCAAGCCTATTTCGATTCTCTCATGGCCTATATCCTGCTCATCCTGTTTTTGGGATTCAGCGGTTTCTTTACATGGATATACGGCAGCGATATCTTTTTTGTTAAACAGGCCAACCTGCAGGTGTTTTTCAGCATCGCTTACTGGACGTTGTTCTTTTTTATTCCGGCGTTAACCATGAGGTTACTTTCGGAAGAAAACCGTTTGGGAACCATTGAATTGTTGCTTACCAAGCCCATTAGCGAATGGCAGGTTATCGT
>CAZKGB010000420.1:0-2542 GCA_964551935.1 uncultured Lentimicrobiaceae bacterium
CTCATGAACATCGTCGGTTATCCCGTATTTCTTTTTAAACAGGTTGATATCAGGTAGGCGGGTGCGTTTTGCCAAAATCTGAACCCTATATACAATTCCTTTAGTCGAATGTGCATCAGTAACAGGTTTTGCTACCGGTTTGGCAGTTGCTTTTGCTTTTGCCGGAACAGGAACAGGACCCGTGGTTCGACCCGATGAAAAGCGGTTGGGAGTTTTTTGCATGTAGTTATACGAAGACTTGGGCTCCAAAGGTTGTGAAGGTTTTTTATCACATCCGCACTCGTTTACCTTTTTGGATTTAAACTTGTAATTTAAGTAATACGACACCCCGATGGTGGTAATAAAAGATTGATCGTAAGCAAAGCCATCTTTCCACACATCCTGATAATCGTTTAAAACGGTACGCAGGTTTCCTTCCAGGTTGACCGACCAGTTTGGAGCAACTTTAAGGTTTACACCCACACCAAGCGGCACCACCAAACCTGAGCTCTTGTATTTGACACCATTGTATGAAAGCCCGCTTTTATAAATAAAGCCCGTGTCGTAATCGTACAAAGTAGTATTCCAAAAACTAAAGCCCAATCCCAGCGTGGCATATACCGAGAAAATACGGTTTTCATTAAATCCCCAGAAAAGGGTATTAAAATCGACGTAACTATTAGCATTAATATCGAAGTTGCTACCCGTCAGCTCAAAATTAACCGGTTTGCCAACTCCGTTAATCAACTTGGTACTTTTTAGTCCTTCGTACTGGATATTCAATCCGACACCAAACGAAGGGGAGATCATTTTTCTGCCTGATAAACCCGTAGAGAAGCCTAACTCACCTTTAAATTTTTGAAAATACCCGTTGTTGGAAGCATCGCCATAAAACTGAGAGTAGCCCATGTTAAAGCTTGTTACCCAGTTGTCCTGAAACAGATAAATATCATTATTCAGTTTTTGTGAGTACCCTCCAACCCAAAAAACCAACAAAAACAAAAGCAGGTTAAGTTTTACTAATCGGGCGTAACGATATTTATTTTTTCTTAATATCATTCTCCTCTCCGCAAAACTTTGTAATATAATCGTGAGCAGGACCAAAGCCCATTTCAAGTGCTTTCTTCCAATCGCGGCAGGCACCGTTTAAATCGTCCAGAAAATATTTTGCCACCCCTCGATTGTAATAGTTTTTTGTCCAGTCGGCATAATCCAAAATGGTTTTGGGTTTTAATTCCAGTGCCTTATCGTAATCACCAATCGCATCATCGTAAAGGTGCATCTTACTTCGAGCGTTGCCAAGGTATGAATAGATGAGAAAATTTTGTACATCCGGATTGATGGAGAGCGATCTTACAAAAAGTTCGATGGCGGTTGGATAGTCGCCCATTTGATATTTTAATACTCCTTGATTGTAATAGCTCAAATACAAACTGTCAGCCGAATCAACATGCGGTTTTATGGGGATAAAGTACTCTTCGGCGTCGCGGATAAACGATTTAAACACATGAAGAGGCACTTCGTAAAACGACCTGTCAAAAAGTTTATCCCAATTGTCGGGAGCCGTAAAATAACTCACCAGATAATCTTTTCTAAACGTTTTAATAAGCTTAAACCTCACCACCTCTTTGTCACCGTTTTTAATGGGGAAAACAGCAAACGCCAGGTTCCAGTCGTTTACACTTTCTCCATACATAATGCGCTCAACATCACCCACAATCATATCTTCCTCGCGTTTCGGGTCAAAGTTTTTAATCGTCCCTCTGGCAAATGCGTTCAGGTTGACGGCATATTTTTTATTGAAAGGAATCTCTTTCGGAAAAAGTTGCGACAGAAGTTCGCTGTTGAAAACGTAGTAATCGAGCGAAATAAAATCTTTCCAGTTTTCGTGTAATATGGGGAATTCGTACACCCCGTCATGATACTTCTTAATAAGCACGTTGTATTGCTTATCTTTAATCATAATTTTTCTTAGTTCAAGCGAAACAAAGTTATCCTGGCCAAGTTTGCGATTTGGGTCGCCACTCTTGTTTGTTTTATCATCAGGAAAAGGAATTCTATTGGGTGTGGATACCCATTTACCGTTGTTTTGCATGGCCCAACCGGTGGCTTTTTTTATGGATGATTGCACCGGACTAAGAATAGAGTAGTTTACCAGCTGATCCTGATCATTACAGTTTTCATTTTGTTGCGCCCTCAAAACGGGAGGTATCAGCCACACCATCAAAGCCAAAAAAAACGTAACAACCTGAAAATGTTTCCTGTTCATAAGTAATGGTTAAATAACTACTGTTAGGTTCCGATAAATGTAAACTAATAAATCAACCGGCAAACCTAATAACGCAATAAAATTACAACTTTTTTTCACTTATAATAATTTATTGCATCGAAGTTGTTTAAAGTTTAAAAGGCAAATAAAACTTAACTGCTAACAAAAAATTGCAACTCTCCTCCTTTTAACGAGAGAAGATGGTTGTAATCATGACAGGTTAAATCACTGTAATTTTTCGTTTACCGGAAAAACTATTTATGCCTCCAACGCTTTCTTAGCCACAGCCATGGC
>CAZKGB010000421.1:0-2525 GCA_964551935.1 uncultured Lentimicrobiaceae bacterium
TTAATTGTGCCAAGATTACTAACATTCTCTAGATTCTCTAAATTCCTCATATGTATATCAACAATTATATAGTTAAATGGTTCTCCAACATATTCACTACAAAATCTCTGCACATGTGAGCCATTGACATGTCCTATAACTGTATAGATTTTCTATGCATTTAATCAATTATATTTTAACATATTTAACAGCTAACGATTTCTATCTTCCATATAGAAAAAGGGTTGAAAAAGAGCCTTAACATTTGCATAATGCAAGCAAGAATTACAAAAGATCATTTAAACGAAAGGATTGATTTATGAAATTTAAGGCACTACAAATGAAAAGGCACTTTATTGTCCAAAAAACAGTTATCGGAATCGATCCGGCCAAACAGAAACATCAAGCTGCCGTTATTGACGAAAACGGTCTGCAAGTTGGCGATCCCTTTACATTTAAAGCATCATACAGGGGTTATTCAAAAGAGCTATGGGATAAATTGTCTAAAATTTCAATTACAATTGATCCATCAAACACTGTCTTTGCCATCGAATGCTCGTGCAACTTGTGGCAAACACTGGCATTTTATCTGAACAAAATCGGTTATCAGGTACTGCTCGTCAGTCCTCTCACCACCCGTCATTCGCGGCCATTTTTAAATCACGATTTTTCCAAAACAGACCCCAAAGACGCTTTGCTGGTCGCTAACAACGCTCGGGATGGCTATTTTGATTATTTCCAAGATTTTTCTCAGCCTATTCAGGCTATTCACCATCTCAGTATTACCTATGACAAATTGCGCAAAGACCTGGTCAAAAACAAACAGCGGCTTCGCTCACAAATAGAACAGGTTTTCCCCGAATTCCTTACCGTGATGAAGTCGGATATCGATACCGCTCGATGGCTGTTAAAACACTATTTTTTACCCCATCACTACCTTAAAATGGATATCGAAAAAGTCGTACCCGAAATCGAAAGGACCTCTCACGATCAATACGGTAGGGCAACTTTACAACAGCTCAAAGAACTAGCCCAACATAGCATTGGCATCCCGGTTGAGGATGTTTATGAAATCTCTATCAGAATTACGATACAATCATGGATTCTGTCGATCGAACTTTTACAACAACAGATGGATCAACTCATGAGCCAGATGATTTACCTGACCCAACAAATGCCCTATTTTAAAATTCTTACATCTCTTAAAGGTATCTCCGACAAAACCGCTGCCTTTTTTATTGCAGAAACCAAAGATTTATCCCAATTTAATCATTACAAAAAGCTGGAAAAGTTTGCCGGACTCAACCTCAAACAATCTCAATCCGGGCAATACGTTGGTCGGCGCCGCATCAGCCACATTGGCAACCACCGCCTCAGATGGGTTTTGTATAAAATGACAGAAGAAACCGCACGCTATGTACCCGAAGTCCGTATGAAATTCCTGCGACGTCAGATCAAACAAAGAATTTATCGCAAGAACGTTGTTGCGTCCAGTACCACCCTGTTAAAACTAATCGTTGCTATGGTGAAAAAGAACAAAGTGTACGAACCGAATAAAGAGAACATCAAAGCCGTAGAAATTCTTGAAATCAAGTATGATGAAATAAAATCCGCTAAAAGACGTAAAAAAGCAAGTTAAAAAGTAATTTCGTTCTTTGATAATACAGACTTTAAAAAATGTCAAGGACTAATCCCTGGGGTATTTCCTGTTTTTCTTGAAAATCAGGACTGGATGGCCGATCGCTCAGCATTGTGAGAGGTTCCGATCCATCGGAATGCTTCGGCTAACAGATCTATTCGGCTGTCCCGGTTCTCTTGGTATGAATCAGAAAATTAATTGAAATTACAATGAAAGTAAGACTGTGGCGAGAGGATGCAAAGCCGGGATAGGTCATCCGGGAAAATAAGAGCCCAGAAGTTCAACAGGAGAGGTACGCCCTGGCGAAAATCATCTGGCATTTTCAGAGCCAAAAACGCTTTGTCAAAGAACAAAATTGCCTTAATATCGGTTCAAAAAATCAAAAATCTTTGCATTTCGTTCATTTTTCGCTTGCTATTGTGCAAGTAGACCAAGCTCAGCCGCCCGCCGGAGCGCAGCGGAGGCGGGTCGGCTGCAGCAGGGGTTAGGCAGGGGACTACAACTCTTAGGCACTTTTAGGGACAATATGTTGGCGTAGCCACTTCGTAAACGCTTCCCGGGTCATCTCTCCCGCAGCCGCTTGCAGGATAACTTGCTCCAGCTCCTCCACCGAAGCTTGGACCTCGTACCCGTTCAGCACCAGAAACGTTTCCATGACAGCGTGGCCCGTCCGCTTGTTGCCGTCCACGAATGGATGATTCTTGATGAACGAGAAACCCAATGCCGCAGCCTTCTCAACAATCGTGGGATAAAGCTCTCGCCCGCCAAAGGTCATGCGGGGTTGAGCCAGGGCCGACTCAAGCGCATTCAAGTCACGCACTCCTACTGCCCCACCGGATTGCTCCATAATCTGTAGGTACAGTTCGAGCACTTCGTTAAGGGTGAGATAGCGCATCGCCTTTTAAGC
>CAZKGB010000422.1:0-2522 GCA_964551935.1 uncultured Lentimicrobiaceae bacterium
TTTTTTAGCGTTTCCGTCAGTCAACTGACGGAAAAGATAGCATTTCCGTCAGTTGGCTGACGGAAATGCTATCTTTTTTATTACCTTTGTACAAAATAATAAATCATTATTGTAATGAAATACATTAAACGTGCTATCGAAGATAGCGTAATAAATGATATTGAGACAAAAAATAAAGTTATCCTGATATATGGGGCTCGCCGTGTTGGCAAAACAGCACTTATTACAAAGATATTGGAAAGAGTAAAAGTTGATTTCCTATTATTAAATGGTGAAAATTTGGAACACGAGCAGCTACTGGAATCCAGAACTACTGAAAATTATAAACGTATTCTTGGTAAAAAGAAATTGCTAGTAGTTGACGAAGCCCAGGCAATACCTGAAATAGGGATTAAATTGAAATTGATGATTGATGCAATTCCGGGTTTAAAAATACTGGCTACAGGATCTTCCTCATTTGATTTAAACAATCAGGTGGGAGAGCCGTTGGTTGGAAGGAAGAAAGAGTACCTATTGTATCCATTAGCACAAATGGAATTTGCAAGGGAAGAGGACTACCCTGCTTTGATTTCAAATCTTTATGAAAGAATTATTTTTGGAGGATATCCCGAACTGATTCACCTTCAGGACAGAAAAGAAAAAATTGAATATTTAAAAGAAATTACAAACTCATACCTGTTAAAGGACATCATTGCTTTTGAAGGGATAAAAAAGAGAGATAAAATAGTAAAACTTTTGAAGATGATATCGTTTAGAATTGGGTCAGAAATTTCCCTTGAAAGTATGGGTAAAGAATTACAAATAAGTAAAAACACGGTTGATCGTTATCTTGATTTACTTTCGAAGGTGTTCATTCTTCACAGGCTAAACGGGTTTTCCGGTAATCTTGATAATGAAATAACAAAAAAATCAAAATGGTATTTTATGGATAATGGCATCCGAAACGCTATCATTTCAAACTTTAACCCTCCGGAACTTAGAAACGATATGGGTGAGCTTTTTGAAAATTTCTTTATTAACGAGAGGATGAAGTATCAATCATATAACAGATTGATAGTGAGCAACTATTTTTGGAGACACAAAAATAAACAGGAAATTGACTGGATAGAAGAAACGGAAAAAGGACTCTCGGCATTTGAAATTAAATGGAACCCAAATAAAAAAGTTTCTGCTCCGGGATTATGGCAAAGAACGTATAAAGGATCACAATTTGTAGTGGTTACATCAAGGAATTATACGGATTTTGTTACTTAACAGAATAAATACCCTGTTAATTTGAATTCGTAAAATAAACAAACCCAAAACTTTCATAACTTTGCTGCTTACAAAACAAATGACTCATGAAATACGTAGGCGCCCATGTTAGTGCTTCGGGAGGAGTTGAAAATGCTCCGGTTAACGCTCATGCCATTGGAGCAAAAGCATTTGCTCTTTTTACTAAAAATCAACGTCAGTGGTTCTCCAAACCGCTAACCGAAAAAAGCATCCATCTTTTCAAAGAAAACTGCGAAAAGTATGGCTATAAACCCCATCAGATACTGCCACACGACAGCTACCTGATAAATCTCGGACATCCCGACAGTATGGCTTTGGAAAAATCGAGGACGGCCTTTCTGGATGAGTTGCAACGTTGCGAACAACTGGGGCTTGACCGGTTAAATTTTCACCCGGGCTCTCATCTGAAAAAAATATCGGAAGAAACCTGTTTGGCAACCATCGCCGAGTCGATTAACATCGCGCTTGACAAAACCACAGGAGTTATTGCCGTCATTGAGAATACAGCAGGACAAGGCTCGAATCTGGGCTTTAAATTTGACCACCTGGCCTACATCATCGATCGGGTTGAGGACAAAAGCCGGGTGGGCGTCTGCATCGATACTTGTCATACCTATACCGCCGGATACGATATCAAAACAGAAGCGGGTTACAAACATACATTTGATGAATTTGAATCCATCGTCGGGTTTCAATACCTGAAGGGAATGCACCTCAACGATTCAAAAAAAGAGCTCGGCACGCGTGTAGACCGCCACCACAGCATCGGGCAGGGATTTATTGGGGAACCTCTGTTCAAAAGAATTATGAACGATTCCCGTTTCGATAACATACCTCTTATCCTTGAAACCCCTGACGATAGCTTGTGGGCTCAAGAGATAGCACTGCTGTATAGTTTTGTGGAAGCAAACAACCCGGCATAACTCTGAACCGGACTTTCAAAGACGGGTTGAATTAAGATGTCAGATTGGACCTGCCTGCCATCCTTTGGCGGGTAAACCGGCAGGCAAGGGTATTAGATTTAAGAAGTATTGTTGAAAGGAAAATTTCCGGATTTTGGAATTCATCTTCAAATAAACAAAGGTCATGCCGAGCTCGGCCCCTGAGCCGCACCCTGAGCTGTACCCTGAGCTGTACCCTGAGCTTGTCGAAGGGTGTCGAAGGGTATCGAAGGGTGATGACCCGTCCTGCGTTTTTCAATTTACAATATACTTTAATAAAACAAGGTCATGCCGAGTGATTTACCG
>CAZKGB010000423.1:0-2518 GCA_964551935.1 uncultured Lentimicrobiaceae bacterium
AGCATTTTCGATGGGAATTTTATTTTTAGCATCCTGTACGATACCCAGAACTTTGGGGTTGAGTGCCTGCACTATAACGGTTTCCGTTACCGTTGGAATGGGCCAGTTGCTGTCGTTAACGGTGCTGAACAGGTTATCAGGGGCATCGGGAAGATCAATGCTGTACGACGATGCTGTAGAATAATTGGCTTCACCCGTTTCGGTAGGTTTTATATAGTAGGTCATTCTTTGTGTAGCCTGTCCCGATGTATTACCGGATAACTTTCTCTCAAACTGAACAATTTTCGAAAACCGCAGTATTCCCTCACCGTTGGTAACCGCTTCGCCTATAACCGTGACTAACGGTGTGCTTGATGCATTGGGGGACAAGGGTTCCGAGCTGCCTTCGTCATTAGGGAAACATGAAGGAAGAACGGTGTTGTCGCGAACCAATTTGCCATACATCCCTGCAAGAGGAAGATCGCCGGTGGTGCTTCCATCCCCTCTTCGGGTATATTGTCCTTCAACAAAAACATCAATATTATAGGTTCTTACCAGCGACTCCAGATTGTTACAGGTAATTGTTACCGAGTTGCTGTCAGGAATGATAGGTTCGGAAGGATGCCCGAAAATATCGTTATCATGCAAAATCACACGTAAAACTCTGTACAGGTCGCCGTTTCCAAGTGTTGAGGTGGACGTTGATGTGCTGGTATGAACTCCGCCGCCTGCGGTTGCATCGATGTGCGTTGTTGAGGATATCAATTGTGCGGTAACATTTTTATGTAAAAGGCCGTAGTACGATCCCGAAGGAATAACCAGTAGCATGTGGAAGTTTCCATCTTTATCGGTTACTCCATTGGCAACGTTAATGGATCCGTCTTTTGCAATGTTAACACCTTGGCCGGCATTTAAGTAGCCGCTGTTAAATTTAATGTCATCAGGAGGAATCGGTTGTCCGTTTTCATCAACAAAGTCATAAGTAACTTGAGTGTTAGGGTCAAAATCATTCATACCCATATCATAAATGTTGATGTATTCGCCATCGGGCTTTTTTAAGACAAACATATCCACCAGATCAAACGATTCGTAGGCAACCGGGCCTGTTTTATTGTCTTCAACATAACGGTAATGAATTTTACCGTTGATGGATACGGCTACTCCGTTTAACATCCCCGGTAAGCTTGTACTGTCACCAATATTAAGGGAGGTGTCGGGCATGATACCATTGTCGATGGTTTTATAATTAAACCAGCAAACTTCGCTATTGCCATTGTTGTTAAAAATCACTTCGTTGTTGGGGTCGTACGCCTGAACGATAAAGGCGTAGGAGCGACCCGGAATTAGCGGAGGAGCAGCGGGGCCGATAAGAATTTGAGGTATGGCTACATCTTGTTCCAAAAAATAGGGAGGTGAGGCGGAAGCCATGGCATCGTTTGGGTCGCGGGTGCCCGGCATCATCTCTGTCATGATAAAGCGGTATCTGATGTTTGGGCCTCCGCCAACGGCAGCTGTCCAGGAGACCAAAATATTTTGCGGGTCGGTTGAGATTATCGAATCACCACAAACAGGGTTCAGAATTACCGGTGGATCAACATATTGGATAATAATCATGTTTGAGCAGCCCATATCTTCATTGGAGAGAAGATTGCCGTTACCAAAATCATACACCGAAAAGCAAAATTGGTAATTACCTTCGGGAAGTCCGCCCATGCTCAGCAGCTCTGATTGCGAGGTTCCTTCGTAGATAAGATGGTTGGCGGAAAAAATATTGCCTATATTATCCTGTGTCAGATGAAACGGTATTCCGGGATACAGGGTGATGGGAAGGGAGGGATGATAGGAAGGGTCGGTTCGTATTTCTACACCGTTGTCACCGGTTAAACGCCCTTGTGCATAAACATCCAGCGGTTGCGATGTGGTGTTTAAAAAGGTAACCTGAATTTTGTTGGGGTTATCGATGTAATACGAAAAACTGGTGGAATACGGCGGAAATACCGTAGCCGTTACAGTAACCGATTCCTGTGCTTTCGATAGCAGTGCAATTACTATAAAAGTAATTGTTAGCAACTTTTTGCCGAGTAAGTTTGTTTTGTTAGAAAGTAAATACATAGCTAAAATCTCCTATTTGTTCTGTAGATGATAAATTATTGTTTGTAACGTTATTGTTTGAAATGATGTTTGCTTTTAATAAAAAGCTGTGATGCTTCCCTATTTTTGCACGAGCTGTAAAGGTGGGTGTAAATACCACCATTGTTTGTTGGGCGTTAACGCTTTGGGTTAAGTTTGCAGCAAGGCCCAGCGAGAGTTTGTTTTTTATAAAACCTTTGTATAGTTTATAATATTGCATATCATCGATAGGCGGAGTTGAACTGTTTTGATATTTGACTTCTAAAACTTCAGATACTTGCATAGTTGTAAGAGTTTGGAAAAAATCTATAGCAGCTGTAACACTTTTAGCCTCAATGTGATTTACGATTGTTCGGCTACCTTGTTTTAATTGGACACGGTATAGTGGCATTAGTTACCCCCTAAGAAA
>CAZKGB010000424.1:0-2504 GCA_964551935.1 uncultured Lentimicrobiaceae bacterium
GGCTTCCTTTCGGACGTCCTTTCTTATTTGTTTTTGGCTTTTGTTACCATTATTTTCAGAAAACCATTGCTTACAAATCCTATCAGAAACATACTGGCTAAACTGTTTTTTGAAGATTCAGATTCAGAAAAAGATCAAACCAATCTATCCGGAATTAACCTTAAAGATGAAAAGGCATTTGACAGACTGCTGCTGAAGGAACAAAAGCAGATAAAGGAAAAAGAAGAGCAACTTCAGAAAAAGTTTAAAGAAGTTGAGCAGCAATTTACTTTTACCAATATGATAAAAATGGCTACCGAAAATTTAGTTAGTTCGTACATAACTACCGCCACAGTAGCAAAGCTGGCCTTTAAGGCCTTTAGTAATTTTAAGCATAAAAAGCGAAGACTCCGTAAATAAAAAAAGGTGGCTACTAAGCCACCTTTTTTATTTTCACTAAACCGTTAAAATATCCTTTTCTTTAAGTTCCAGTAACTTATCAATCTTTTCAGTGTATTTATCCGTAAGTTTTTGAACTTCATCCATGGCTCGTTTGGCTTCATCCTCCGCCATACCATCTTTTTCAAGTTTCTTCAACTCATCGTTGGCTTTACGTCGGTCGTTACGAACCCCCACTTTTGTATCTTCGGCAACACTTTTTGCCTGCTTCACTAAACTATGACGGCGATCCTCGGTGAGGGGTGGCACATTAATACGCAATATCTCACCTTCATTAGAAGGGTTAAAACCAAGATTAGCGTTTAATATGGCTTTTTCAATCTCGTGAAGGGTACTTTTGTCAAACGGCTGTACAATTATCTGACGAGCATCAGGCGTATTAATACTTGCCGTTTGCTCAATGGGAGTCGGGACTCCATAAAAATCAACTAAAATACCACGCAGCATGGCAGGACTTGCTTTACCGGCTCTGATTTTGGAAAACTCATGCTCTAAATGGCCAATGGCTTTTTGCATGCTCTCTTCAGCTTCTTCTAAAACTAATATCGCGTCGTCAGTCATAATACAATGTTTTTAAGGTTACGCAAATATAGTAATAATTATCATTGAAGTTGTTGAATGTTTAAATACAAAAATCCAAAAAAAAGATTAGCCAAGCAATTCCTTATAGATATTGAAATTTTCCTCATCGAAACAAACAAAACAGACCTCCATCGGTGATTTACTTTTATTTAAGAATTGCTTAACAGCTTCAATAGCCTGATGGGCGGCCCTTCTTTTAGGAAACCTATAAACACCTGTACTGATATTGGGAAAGGCAATGGATTGGCAACCCTTTTCAACAGCCAAACTCAAGCTGGTTGTATAACAACTTTTCAAAAGCTCATCTTCGTTATTGTTACCACCGCGCCAAACAGGTCCTACCGCGTGAATTACAAAAGAGGCCGGTAAATTATACCCTTTGGTAATTTTTGCAGAACCGGTTTCACATCCACCCAAAGTTTTACACTCTTCAAGAAGCGCTTTACCTGCTGCCCTGTGAATAGCACCGTCCACACCTCCTCCACCCAACAGTGTACGGTTGGCAGCATTTACAATGGCATCAACTTCCATTTGAGTAATATCAGCCTTTACGAGGTGTATGTTTGGTATTTCCATTCTGCTGTTGAGATTCTAAAAACTACAATTCAGCTACATCAATCTTCTTTTCAGGAATGTCGCCATCGCCGCCCTTTTCAGCCAATTCTTTCATTTCATCCACGAAACTCTGAATGGCCTCGGCATCAAATCCTTTTTCGTCTGCCGCTTCTTCCAGCGTACCCCAAATAGGCTCCCCGCACATGATACAACGGATTCCTTTTTCCATTAAATACCTCACCGAAAAAGGGTAATTATCTACCAGCTCTTCAATTAAAATATCTTTGGTTATCTCAGGTTTTGCCATGATTATTATATTTTAGTATAATGTGCAAAAATACAAAACTGACAATAAGTTCACGTTTAAAGTCAACTCAAATTTCAATTTTTTATTTTTGCAGGAAGCCATAAAAAACCAAATACAATGGAAAACCAAACCGTCATTCTAACAGTTATGCTCATTTACATCTCCCTTTTAATGATGTGGGGCATTTTTCAAGGAAGGAAAGTAAAAAATGAAAGCGATTACGCAATTGCCGGAAGATCGTTGCCAGGATGGGTAGCCGCCCTTTCGGAAAGAGCAACGGGAGAATCGTCGTGGGCACTGTTGGGTTTACCCGGAGCTGCTTATGCCATGGGAATTACCGAAATATGGACGGCCATTGGCTGTGTGGCAGGTATTGTTACTGCCTGGTGGTTGCTGGCCTGGCGTTTGAGAAATAGAGCCGAAGTGGTAAATGCCTCTACCTTTACCGCATTTATTGCCAAATCACACCCTGAAAACGGACGTTGGATCAGGGTGGCTTCAAGTTCTGCCATTGTATTTTTCTTTTTCTTTTATGTTGGAGCACAGTTTCTTGGTGGTGGCAAAACCCTTAACGTCCTGTTCCATATCGACCCAAAAACTGGTATGTTTATTACGGCAATGG
>CAZKGB010000425.1:0-2495 GCA_964551935.1 uncultured Lentimicrobiaceae bacterium
AACCATCACCATCAGTTTTGTTGACAGGTTGCGTAGTGAAGTGAAATTTAACAGCCTTAAGGCATTAAAACAACAACTATTCACCGACAGGATTAACGCATTAGAAATTTTATAGAGTTTTTGATAAAGGGCCGGGTAAAAAAATGAGTTTTACAAAGGTTTGTCTTTTGTAAAGCAAAATGTATTTGATTTTCACAATAAACCCGGCATTCGTTTTACACAAACACCGGGTTTTGGTTTTAACCTGAAAATGAAATAAGTCGATTTAACCCTGGGCTTTAAGCTCTTTAACGGCCTCAATCAATTGTGGCAATACTTTAAAAACATCGCCCACAATACCGTAATCGGCGGCTTCAAAAATAGGAGCATCAGGATCTTTGTTAACAGCTACAATAACTTTTGACGAACTCACTCCGCCAAGATGCTGAATGGCACCTGAAATACCCAGTGCAACATACAGGTTGGGAGCAATAATTTTACCTGTTTGGCCAACATGCTCTTCGTGCGAACGCCATCCCTCATCCGAAACGGGACGAGAACAGGCCAACCCGGCATCCAGTAAACCGGCCAACTCTTCAATGCCACCCCAGTTTTCGGGGCCTTTCATACCACGTCCTCCGGAGATAACAATTTCGGCATCGGTAAGCAGTACTTTTCCGGTAATCTTGTGGGTGTCGAGTACTTTGGTTACAAACTCTTCATCCGGAATTTGTGGGTCAAACGCTTCGATGGTAACATCGGTAGCTGCTTCAACAACATCAAATGAGTTTTGAGCAAAAGTGATTACTTTAACATCGGTTTTAATGGCCACGTTGGCAAAGGCTTTTCCGGTAAACACCTTCTTTTTAACGGTGAAGGGTTCGTAACTAACGGGCAGACCGTTTACTCCTGAAACCATTCCGGCATCCAGCAGAATCGATACTCTTGGGGCGAGAGCCCTGCCTTCGTTGTTATGGGCAAAGATGATGATTTTGGCACCTTCGGCCTGAGCCGCTTTGGCCACTGCATCCGACAGGGCTTTGTTATCAAGCGATTCAAAACGATCGTCCTGTACATTGAGCACCTTGTTGGCGCCATAATTTCCGAGGCTCTTTAACTCATCATCGGCAACATGGCCTATTGAAAGGGCTGTTACGGTTGAATTTATTTCTTTGGCGATGGCAGCAGCAAACGAAACAATTTCGTAACTCAGTTTTTTAAATTTCCCATCCCAGTTTTCTGTATATACTAATACTGACATTTTTCTGTGTTTTTAAGTGTTAATGAATTATTAGAATGCTTTTGCTTCCTCATGCAGTAAGGTAATCAGCTCTTTGGCGTTGTCTTCTTCTACCATTTTGCAGGCTGCTTTAGGAGCAGGAAGTTCGTAATTGATAAACTCGGTACGAGGTTCAGCATCAACAGCAGGAACAACATTTAAAGGTTTTTTACGGGCCATCATAATTCCGCGCATGGCAGGAATACGGGGGTCGATGGCAATACCTTTTTGAACCACCGTTAAAACGGGAGTGGGAACCGATAAAATTTGTGAACCGCCATCAATATCACGGTGGATTTTCAGTTCACCATTTTCAATATCGATGCCTGAAACAGCCGAAACAGAATTAATGCCCAGCATTTCGGCCAACATTCCACCCACCCCGGAGCCATTATAATCGGAAGCTTCAATGCCGGCCATAATCAGGTCGAAATCGTTGGCAACTTCGGCCAACTGCTTGGCAACATAATAAGCATCTTTAGGCTCGGTATCAATCCGAATGGCTTCGTCGGCACCAACAGCCAGTGCTTTACGCAAGGTAGGTTCGGTAATTTTTTCTCCTACATTGGCCACTACAATTTTTTCAACGGAACCGGCCTCCTTTAGTTCAACGGCACGCGTAAGTGCCAGTTCATCCCATGGGTTGATAATCCACTGCACACCATTGGTGTCGAACGCAGTATTATCACCTGTAAACCTGATTTTAGTTGTGGTGTCAGGTACATTACTGATTAAAACAAGAATCTTCATTTTAAACTATTTTTAAGTGTTATCGTTATTTGTTCACAAAGATGCAAAAAATTTTTCAATTTAGTATGCATGCATAACAAATTTTATGAAAAATATTTTGTGAATAGTAAAGAGTATCAGGTTGGCAGGGTATCAAGCATTAACCACTCTGCCCAATGTAGAGCGCATTGCCTTTTTCACCTTTAATAATTTCAGTTTGATTGAAAAAGGATTTTATTTCAGTTTTAAAATGCTTTTGAAAATAGACGTAATCGCTGCGCTCTAAAAATTCAAGTAGTCGAACAATGAATTGACGATTGTTATAAAAGTCATGAATAACAACACGGTGACGTGCTATTCGTTTCATCTCGTTTAACACTTTGGCCCGCTTATCTTTTTTCATCCCATGCAGTACAAAGGTGGCGGTAACAACATCGAATGAGTTATCGGCAAAAGCATTCAGGTTTTCACCATGCTGATGGTAAAACGTTATCTCCGGATGTTTTTG
>CAZKGB010000426.1:0-2491 GCA_964551935.1 uncultured Lentimicrobiaceae bacterium
AACCGTAGCCTTTATGAATTTTGCTGACGAACACGACCTGGTGATGTCGGCAAACATGCATGGTGGCTCCGAAGTAGCAAACTATCCCTGGGATACCTGGCCGAGATTAACCGCTGATAACGATTGGTGGTACTTTGTTTCAAGAGAATTTGCCGACACCATTCATCAATATGCAGCACCCGATTATTTTACAAGCCTCAATAACGGTGTTACCAATGGATACGCATGGTATTCAATAACAGGAGGAAGGCAAGATTACATGAACTATTATAAACACTGCCGTGAATTTACACTGGAGCTTTCGAATGACAAAACTCCACCGGCATCGCAGCTGCCAGATTTTTGGGACTACGATTACCGTTCTTTTTTAAACTACATGAAAGAATCAACTTATGGTGTGAGAGGTGTTATATCCAACAGCATGACAGGAAACCCCATCAAAGCCAAAGTATTTATTGCGGGTCATGATGCAGACAATTCCGAAGTCTATTCCTCTTTACCTGTCGGCAACTACCACCGCATGTTGAAAGCAGGTAACTACGACATCACCTATTCAGCCTACGGATATTATTCGCAAACCATCACCGTTTCGGTAACCGACAGGCAAACAACTATTATGGATGTTCAGCTACAACCCGCGGGTCCGGTTATGGCAGGCTTTTATGCCAGCGATTCCACTATCAGCAGTGGCGATGCCGTTAACTTTTTCGACACATCCTATGGTGACAGTATTGTTTCATGGAGCTGGTCGTTTCCGGGAGGAACTCCTTCTACATCAACAGATCAAAATCCTGAGGGAATCGTTTACAACCAGGTGGGTCAATACGACGTTACCCTTACTGTTACCGATTCAAGCGGTGCTCAAAGTCAGCTTACCAAAGAAAATTACATCAATGTGTCGGAAAATTACATTATGCAAAACGGTTCGTTCACCATTTGCAGCGGGAATTTTTATGATACCGGTGGCGCCGATGGCGATTACAACAACAACGAAGACCTTGTTATGACCTTCTTTCCCGCTACCGCCAATGCTAAAATGACAGTCGATTTCACCAGCTTCGATGTGGAACCGGAATACAACTGCAACTACGATTATTTAACAATTTACGATGGTAGCTCTACCAGTGCTACACCCATTGGATTGTACTGCGGCACGGCAAATCCGGGTAAAATTACCGCCACCAATGGCGAGGGTGCCCTAACCTTTAAATTCCACTCCGATGAGGCGGTAACGCATTCGGGATGGGAAGCCGTTATGAGTTGTGACACGGGTGTAGGGATTGAGGAAAATGAGATTCAAACATTTATCATTCACCCAAATCCGGCAAAGGATTTCGTAACCATTGAAAGTAATGAAATAATTAGAAATGTAGAACTGCTTGATATTTCAGGACATGTTGTAACAAAAGTGGAAGTGAATGATAAGCAGGTTTTAATCAACATTCGCACATTACCTTTAGGCATCTATTTTGTAAAAACAAGCACAAAAAACAGTCAGACAGTAAAGAAGCTGGTGATTAAATAAATTTATCATTGAATAACACCTCTATTTTCCGGCTCATGGTTTACTTTATGGTTTAGCTGGCGGTTTGCAACCGTTAACTTTCGTTTTTTTTACCCCAAAAAGAAACTCGTTATCGAATTATACCAATGATTACTCGTTTTCGCCTTTCGGTTTCAAGCTAACAGGCAAAATCTAAAACCCTGTTTTACCGGAACAACCACTTGGAAATTTTACCAGTTGATATAAAACTCGTGAGAAAGGATAAGGCGCAGGCCAAAATAAAATACTGCGGCAGTAATGATTAATCCTTTGGAGAAAACTACGTATCTGTCTTCCTCGTCAAAGTAAAGGTTATCGGCTGAATCGAGCACCTTGTAAATAAGGAGCAACAAAACAATCATGGAAGCCCAAAACCACATCACCTGAAAGTTGGGTTTGGGCAGGAAATAGAGTTCAACAAGAATGGTTCCCAATATAAAAGGAACAATAGCTTGCGCGGTAAAAAAGAAAGGAAACAATCTGGGATTAAACTCTTTATAATAGGAATTGGCAGAAATGGCGAGAGGCTTGGCCATCAAAAAACCGGTGCCAATTAATCCGAAAAAGCCCAGCATGGCAACGACCAGTTTTTCGGTACTATTTAAGTACATCCAGTTAAAAACATGCCCCACACCTTTTGTAAAAAGGTTTCCTATTAGCAGTCCCCCGAAGAAATAGTTAAACGATAAAAAGGTAAGCCAGATAAAAAATATTTTTGCCCGGGCAACCTCTTCCACCATAGAGTAAAATCCAATAAGCGAAATAACACCAACCAGAAGGATTAAAATAGGCCCTGCGCTATACATTAGTTTTACCGAATCATGGGTCCATTGATAAGGTTCGATATGGTAATAAATTACGTAATAATTAAAGCTGACATCGTAATCAAACATGCCGGCAGTTAACAACGTGGTAAAATGGTTAACATAAAAAATAAACAGAAAGGCC
>CAZKGB010000427.1:0-2484 GCA_964551935.1 uncultured Lentimicrobiaceae bacterium
GGAGGCTTCACCATACCCCACAACGCCATCGTATTCCAATTCGGTAAGCACCACGGGCGATGTATTTCTCGACATCTCGGCCACGGTAAAAGTGTGTGTTAATTCCAGATTATAGGGACGAAAACGCAGCTTAAGCTTGCTGCCTTTGCCACTTTTAACAATGGCCGGAGCATTAGCCATGGCTGCTTTTGAAACCAACGCACCCAGCGATGCCACTCCAACCGTTTTTACAAAATCACGACGATTTGTTTTCATTTGCTTGTTTTTATTTTTATCTTTTCAAACAGGTAAATCAATTAGATATCGTTTAAAGTTCAAACAAAATCTATTACCTGAAATTTCTTAACGTTATACTAAAACTTTTACCAACTGCTAGTCAACAGCGGGCTATCCCTCAACGGGAAATTGCTTTATAAAAACTGTTTTCTTCCAACTTTTCAATTCCTTTTCCATCTACAAATCCCTTTACGCGTACTGCGCGCACAAAACGGGACACGTACGATTTAATGAAATCGGGGGATGTACTGTCCATACTGTTAATACGTACTTTTCCGGAGGCATGAATAAACCTGCTCTCTCCCAGATACATTGCAACATGAGTAACACGTTCAGCATGAGTTTTGGAAGCCGGCCTTCCATAAAAAAGCAGATCGCCCGGCAACAGTTTTTCACTTCTATACGAAGTAGTTATCTCTTTTCCATATTGGGTTTGCTGCGAGGCATCACGTTGAAGCAGGAGTCCGTTCATATAGTAAATGGTAGAGGTAAAACCGCTGCAATCGACAGCTTTTGCAGAAGTACCTCCCCACAGGTAAGGAAATCCCAAAAACTTTGTTGCCGTTTCAACCAACTGTTGCCCTTCGGGAATATTATCGGTTAACTCACTAAAATTCATCACCTCGTTTTGTTTTACCCAAGCTTCACGTCCGTCGGGGTATTTCACCTTATAAAATCCGTTTTTCGACAAACTCACCGGCAACAAACAACCCATTACCAAATCGGAAACAGTTTGCGATTGGTCATCCGGTTTGGAATAGGAAAAGCCGCAAACAGGTTTAAACACCACTTTTTTTAACGACTTGTAGGCAGCAAGTTGTTGTTTGTTCAGCGTAACAAGTGCAGCCGAATCAACCCAGGCAATATAGCGGTTAGGTGTTTGTACCAGATACCATTCGCCCTGCTTTTTAAATACTCGTACCGGCGTTCCCAACAATGCCTGTGTTGCCAACTCTGAGTTGTGCTTTGGCATTGTTCGCAGGTTAGCCACCGAGTTATTGATTAACCCCGAAACCAATTGAGTGCTGTTTTCTTCCGGCAACAATTCCAAATCGGCTTTAATCACGGGGAAGCGCTTTTTCAAAACGGCTTTTACTTCCTTAAAAGCTTTAGGGTCTTCCACCCATAACCTTAAATTATTACCGGTCAATGAGCTCACCCACAACTTTATTCTCTTATCGGGGGCATATACCCGACGGAGTGAGTCCAATACGGTTTGTACGTTGCTTACTTCACGCTCATCCGGAGTTGATGTGCAGTTTGTCAACCTCATGCTCAATACAAAAATTGACAAAAAAATAAAATATTTAATCTTCATCGGCTTTTGATATACTTTAAATAAATCCACCCTTTTCGTTAAACGACATTGCAAAACACAAAGGTACGTTAAAAAATTTCAGATTACTGTTAACGATTTCCGAAAACAATTAACAGGCAGTGCCTTTGCTTATGTAATACTATCGAAAGTTACGAGAGAGGATGCAAAGAGCATTTATTAAACCACACCTAAATTAAAACTGATTATACGCTTGTTCACAACATAATTTACGGATCAATTGAATACGCAGAAGGTTTTGGTTTTTTACCCCATCGTGATTTTAATAAAGTTACCCGTTACTTATTGGAAGAAAATGATGAATCTATTGATTTGCTCGACATCGAATTTGGATTTAATGGAAAACCCTATTTAGTTGTTGTTAACGAAAATGAACCCTATAAAAAGTACCTGGCAATTCTTGACAAGACTGCCGGGCCGGGAAACTATAATTTTACACTTCCATCGGGCGAAGAATCAGAAGAAATTGCTGAGTTAGAAGGTTTTGATGAAGTGTTTTCTAACCCTCCCTTTGTTTTCCTTGAACCAAAAAAATTTGATGAAGTTGAAAAAATAATTGCAGCCAACGAATTTGCTTTAAAAGATGTTAACCCCGACAAAAGCAGTTATGCACCTACAATTGTAATCGGCTATTATCAAACGATTTTCTTTTACTATATTGTAACCAAACAGTTGCTTAAAGCCAAATCAATACTTTATCAACTTAAAATTAATGGGACAGACCAAACGGTTTACGACTCATTTTATAACCTATTTTTACAGTCGGTAGATATTTTTTTAGAAGAAATAGCAACTGAACTTCAAAACGGTGATGAATAAAAAAAAAGGCAGCCTTGAGGCTGCCTTTTTTAAAATCAATTAATTTTTTAGTG
>CAZKGB010000428.1:0-2474 GCA_964551935.1 uncultured Lentimicrobiaceae bacterium
TTGGTAAAGCAAAAAATCAGATAGGACAATAGTAGGACAGGTAAAAATGTTAAACGGCTGTAATGCCGCTTATTACAAAATAATTACAAAAATAAACGGGGACATGATGGTTTAAATGACGGAGATGAGATGTCAAAGCAGGGTCAGGAGAGCAACTTATGTTTAACCTATATTGCTGAAATATTCTCTGAAATCCACCTCGCCCGGAAGGTTCATTTTTTTACGCAATCGCTGCCGGCTTTTGTTTATTGCAGCCGGAGTAACGTTTATTATTTGTGCAATTTCTTTGGTGGTAAGGTTTATTTTCAGGTAAGCGGCAAGACGCAAATCGTAGTCGGTGAGGTTGGGATATTTGTTTTTAAGCGAGGTGAAAAATCCGGGATGTACTTTTTCGAAGTGCTTTTTGAGCATATCCCAGTTTTTATCGAAATTGAAACTTGTTTTAATAAGGTTGTTGATGTTTCTCAAACTGTTTTGGTTGTCAGCGGTTTTTAGTTTGGTTTCGATTTCGCGCAATATTTGGTTTTTATTCATAATTTGCATGGCAAGTGTGGCAAGTTTGCGGTTGCTTAACTCTATCTCCTGACGGTGTTTTTCTTCCTGTAATTTTCTTATGGTTTTTTCGGAAGCTATCTGTTGCTCGTGCTTAAGTTTTTCGAGGCGCGCTTTTTCTTTCTCGGTTTTTTGCAGCTGTTTGAGCCACTTAATGGATTTTGAACGGGTGCGTAAGAGTTTAATAAGCAACAAAACAACCATTATCAATACCAAAAAACCGGAAACCAAAATAATGAGATATTGTTTTTGCTGATTCTCTTTGTGTTGCTTAATCAGTAACTGGTTTTTTAACTGTTGGTTTTTTTTCTCTTTAAGCTGGGTTTGATATTTTTTTTCAAGCTCAAGGGTTGTTTTTGTCACTTTTGCGTCCATCACGGTATCGTCAAAAGCTTTATAGAGCTTGTATTGTGCCAATGCCTCTTTGTAGTTGTGTTGATGTTGATAATAATCGGAATTAATACGATGAATTTCGGAAATAAGATATGGCGATTCCACCTTGAGTTTGTTAATCTTCCTGATATATATTTTTGCCGAATCAATATCATTACGGTCAAGATAAATTCCGGAAAGAGTAACCATTGATAATGTCAGGTAATAGCTGTCGTCAACTTGTTGCGCCGTGTTAACCGCCTCTTTCAGATATTTTGTTGCCTTATCGGATTTATTTAGCACCTTATAAGTTTCGCCGAGTAATAAAAGTGAAGAACTTAAATTTCGCAATAACTTATAACTTTTTTTCAATTTCACCGATTGCAATAAAAAGGTAAGCGCGGTATCGGGTTTTTTCAAATCGAAATACAGGGAACCGAGGTTGTGATAAAGACGTGCAAGTTCACGTTCGTTACCGGTTTTATTAAAAAGACGTTCGGCATCCAAATAGTATGAAATACTGCTTTCGGGTTGTTTGTCAATAAGGATATTTCCAATATTCATCATCAACCCCGCTTTGTAGTTCAATCCGGTTGTGTCGGATCTGTTTTTAAGAATTTTAAGTGCCTGAATATTCGTTCGAATGGCACTGTCGTTTTGCTCCATCCGGAAAAAGGCGTTGGAAATTCCTTTCAGACTGTTTACCATTGCCGTGGTGTCTTTAAGCTTCCGGTAAATATTAAGAGCCGCTTTGTTCATTTGGAGCGCCTTGTTGTAGTTTCCCAAAAAAACATGGATGATGGCTTCCGCATTGTAACTGTTGGCGATAAGCCTGCGGTTACCGGTTTTTTTACTAAGGGCAAGTGCCGTGTCAAGATAGATGATGCAACTGTCGGTTTTGCTTAAAAAATAGTAAGAGGCTCCCATGTAAAGTGAAAGGCGGGCAAGAGTTTCGTTGTTTGTTATGGTACCCGAACGGAGTAAGCTGTCGGCAATGGAAACTGCCCTGCGCGGGTTTCGTACATAGGTGTTGCTTAAATGGTTTAACAGGCTGTCTTCCGCCCGGGAGCCGGTTTGGGCGGCTGTAGCATCAGGCGATAGTATGTATGCAAAGAGTAATAAAGAAACTTGTAAAACACTATGTTTAAAAAAAAGCATCTTAGTATGGTGTGATATTGTTACCCGTTTGTCGATTAAGCGATGAAATTACGGAAAATATTTTAACAGCTCTATATTTTCCGGTAATTATTAGCCTGTTCGGGATAAAGTTACTCCGCTTAAGTTAAGTTTGAATTGCCGACAGGCAGGCGCTCAGAATGACACGCTTTTTACTTTTTGAACGCTCTATCTATAGTATATTTTCAATCTGCTAATTTTAAACAACTTCAATGTACAAATGGGATAAAGAACAATATATCTGCCATTATTATCATTGCTGATAAATAGCTGTTGCGGTAAGCAACGTTTTAAAATCAGATAACTTAAAAACCCGTGGTTTTTCCGTAAACAGTGTGTTTTATTTCCGGAAGAATCGCGTTTTGAAACAGAAA
>CAZKGB010000429.1:0-2471 GCA_964551935.1 uncultured Lentimicrobiaceae bacterium
AGCAGAGTCCGAAAGTATACATTTTATTAAGTAAAACCGATTTGGTAACCGGCCGGGAGCTGGATCAAATCAATACCTTTATCAATAACAAGCTTCAAAAAATTTTTAACCGCACCTTCGAGCTTTTTCCTTTTTCCATTCAAAACCAATCTGATTTCAAAGAAACCATTCTTAACAAGATATTCATTCCACTCGTCCATAATTCCGAGTCGATACAGAAAGAGGTGTGTTTACATAAACTCCGATTTTTGGCTAAAAAAACCATTGGCTACCTGAAAATCAGCAGGGAAGTTGTAAAACAAAAGGAAGAGGAACGAGAAAAACTTAAAGCACAGATTGTTGACGAATCGCTTAATATAAAATACCTTCAAAAAGAGCTCTTTCAAATAGGCGAGAATTACAAAAATGCTACCCGCGATTTGCTCAAAGAGATTCTATTAAAAAACCATGCCGGACCACTTACGGAAAAACTTACTAACAACTTTATGCAGGAGTATGAAACGTGGAGAGGAAACCTTGCAAAAGTTACACAACAATACGAACAATGGATCAGGAGCACCATGGTTTCCGCCATCAAAAAGGTAGAGATGGAAGAGTGGAAAAGCATTTCAGCTCACCCCAACGAAGCGCGCCTCCATTTTAACAACTATTTACGCCATTTTAAAGAACGATTAAACCAAAATATAAAGAAGGTGCTAAACATCGACATGCCTTCAGGGGAGATTGAAATAGTGACCGCTCCATTGCCATCGCCGTCCATTCATATTTCTCGTACATTCGATTCCCACATCGACATGCTGTGGTTTTTGGTGCCTATGCCTGTTTTTAAAAAAATGATAAAAAAGCATTTTCTAAATGAGATTCCCAAGGAAGTAGAAAAAAATAGCTATCGTCTAATTGCCGGGCTTACTGCCAACATCAATCAAAATATTGAAATAATGCAGCAACGAGCTGTTAACTACATTACTCATGAATTAGAAAGTGTAGCACTCGCTATTATGCACCATCAACCCAATGAGAATAATGTAACCGATTTTATAAACCTTCTTGAAAAAGAGATAGCAACAAAACCTAAACAGTCATGACCTTTTGGAAAAATGCCATAGAAAAACTTAAAGCAGGGCAAACCCTTATTTTAATGATAGTAATACGCAGCGAGGGATCGAGTCCGGGAAAACCGGGTTTTAAAATGATGGTTGCAGAAGATGACGAGCTATGGGGATCCATCGGGGGAGGAAACATGGAATATCGGCTGGCAGGGCAATGCCGGAAGATGCTACAACAAAAAGAGACCAATATTTTAATAAAAAAGCAGGATCATCACCCCGACTCGAAAGAGGGCAATTCCGGCATGATATGTTCGGGAGTGCAGTGGATTGGCTTTTACCCGTTGGACGCAAAAGACCTCGATTTGGCACAACAGATAGTTGCCATTGAAGAGAATCGACAAAACAGTGTTGTAACCTATTCCGAAACGGGAATTTTCCTGTCCAAACCCGAAAAAGAGTTTAGCGGCCCTGTTTCGAGGGTTAGCGGCCACCAATGGACCTACGCTGAACAACCCGGCCTTAAAAGCCGACTCTACATTTTTGGCGCCGGCCACGTGAGTCTGGCATTAAGCAAAATGGCCTCCGAGGTTGGCTTTGATGTGGTGGTTTTCGATAATCGTAAAGCGATTAATACTTTTGAAAACAACATTTTTGCTTACAAAAAAGCTATCATTAACTATGCCGAAGCTGATAAATATGTTGAAGAAGGAGATCACATTTTTGTGGTGATTATGACCTTTGCCCATCAAAGCGACCTGGTTGTTTTAAAACAGATGGTTCGAAAACAGGTCAGGTACCTCGGTATGATGGGAAGTGAATTAAAAGTAGATAGCATTTTTGAAGCGTTATTAAATGAAGGCATTACTAAAAAAGAGTTAAAAAAAGTAAATGCACCCATAGGCCTGCCCATCAACAGCATCACCCCCGGCGAAATTGCCGTGAGTATCCTGGCGAAAATAATTCAGGTTAAAAACAGTGAATCTTCCATATAAAACAATCGCGTTAATTGTTCAGAGTTTTTTTTATGTTTGCACTCCGTTTTTCTTGATTCTGCCGAAAATCCGGCAGTGATGAACAAAAATGATTAACAAACAACATTCAATGCAGAATTTTTTTAGCCTCAGAAGCATTTCGATTTTTTTAGTAACATTTTTAACCCTGTTTACTTTTTGCAATAGCGATCAGGTAACAAATAGAGAAAAAATAATAAACGACCTGTCTGAAATAAAGATTGTAAAAAAAACGATAAAAAGTTATAAAGATATTGAACCCATTAACGATAGTTTGGTAAAACCCATTGATTACCTCAATACAATTTCATTAAAAAGTCTTCCGGTAAAGGAAAAAAAACAACACTTTATCGACCTGATACTTCCGGCCATTTTAATTGCCAAAGAGGAGTACAGGGAACGTTTAGAATGG
>CAZKGB010000430.1:0-2449 GCA_964551935.1 uncultured Lentimicrobiaceae bacterium
GTCATCCCGAGTGGTTTTTTCTGACGTCAGGAAGAAAAAATTGTATCGAGGGATGGGTGGGGATAACAAATACAGATCAAAACCTGTAAAGGCAATTCTATAGTTTACAAAATAATTGGCAGTGTTTCTTTTAGCGAGCGGTAAGAACTTTGCAACGCCTTCGCTGCTTCGGCCTGATTCAGCCATCTTGCCTCCGTGATATCTTCTTTGGTTTGAGGAATCAATTTGCCATTGAAATCACTCTTCATTAAAAACCAATAGGTTTGTTTTAAAACGGTTGTTTCTTCCCATGGGTAAATGTGCCATGAGGTAACAAGCGGTTTAACAACCATCAAATTTTCAATTCCCGTCTCTTCTTCTACCTCTCTAATAGCCGCCTGTTGAGGTAATTCTCCCTTTTCAATTTTACCTTTGGGTAGATCCCAGATGCCGAATCGCTTAATAAACAGATATTCTCCTTTTTGATTTTTTACCACTCCGCCCGCTGCTTCAACGTAATTGTAAAACTCTTTTAGGTAACTTAGCATTACCTCCGGTTTGAGACCGTAAAAGCATAAATCAAACGCCTCCTCTTCCTCTTGCCATTCGCGTAACGTTAAACAGAGGTCGTTAATATTGCTGATTTTAATGTTTTTTATCTTTTCGCAAGGCGAATCGCTTAGCAGGAAGGCTTTGTTTAAGTAGAAAATCTTGTACATTTGCGGCATGATTTTAAATTTGGAAACGGCAACAATAGTTGCAGAAAAACTGTTGCAAATTAAAGCAATTAAACTCAATGTTGACAATCCTTTTACCTGGGCGTCGGGGTTGAGGTCACCTGTTTATTGCGACAACAGGATTACCCTCTCTTTTCCCGAGTTGCGAACCTACATACGTCAGCAGCTTGTTAAGGCCATTCAGGAGCATTTTGAAGGCGTGGATGTTATTGCCGGGGTGGCCACAGCCGGTATCCCGCAGGGAGTTTTGGTGGCGGAGGCATTGGGCTTGCCTTTCGTGTATGTGAGGTCATCAAAAAAATCGCACGGACTCGCCAATCAAATTGAGGGTCGTTTGAATAGCGGACAGTCGGTGGTAGTGGTTGAAGATTTGGTGTCAACCGGAAAGAGTAGTCTGGCGGCAGTTGATGCACTTCGTGAAGCAGGTGCCAATGTTAAAGGAATGGTGGCCATTTTTACCTATGGGCTTCAGGTTGCTGATGCAAATTTTGCCGATAAAGATTGTAAACTGGTAACCCTGTCCGACTATAATCATCTAATAGAGTTGGCCGTGTCATGCAATTATGTTTCCGAAAATAATAAATATAACTTGATGGAATGGCGAAAAGATCCTCAGGAATGGAGTACTAATTTTGAAAAATAATCATTATGCATATATCAGGAAAATCGGTAATAGTAAACAAAAACATTAACGATGTTTTTAATTTTTTAGCTGACTTTAATAATTTTGAACGTTTAATGCCCGAGCAGGTGTCCGAATGGCAATCGGATTCCGAGAGTTGTTCTTTCTCGGTGAAAGGAATGGGAAAAGTAGGTATGAAATATGCTAAAAAAGAGTTTCCAACCTACATCGAAATGGTTCCTTACGGGAAGTCTCCTATTTCGTTCGCACTAAAAATTACCCTGGCAGAAGAGGGTGCAACTACTCGCGCTACGGGTGAGGTGGATGCCGACATAAATCCCATGCTTGCCATGATGGCTAAACGTCCGTTGGAGAATCTTATTAACGAGATTACTTCAAAGCTTGCCTTAACGTTATAGTAGTTTATTGGCGTGGCTTCGACAGGCTCAGCCACCGATATTAACATTAGTATCCGAAACTCGTTAAGGCGTAATACTAAAAGTAGTGTGGCTTCGACAGGCTCAGCCACCGATGGGACGATGCCAACAAAATGGTGCCGGATTGTTACAAAAACGCAATCTCTTTAAATCCGTATATTCGTTTTTTGCCATCTTCGGTTAATAGCATAAGCTGTCCAAAGCTGTTAATGCCGGTTATTTTAGCAGTAAAAACACTTTCGTTGTCTTTAAATTGATGGAGCTCGCCAAAACGATAAAGGTTTTCCAGATATCGTGATCGGATGGTTCCCGACAGGGAAAGAGCTGCCAGGTTGTTTTTGTAGGCAGCAAAATGCTGCAGTATCTTTTTTAATAAAACTTCCATATCGAAAACCTTTCCCGTTTCAATAACCAGTGAGGTGGGGTTGGGAGCATCGGAGAGAAAAACTTTTTGGTTTACGTTTAGCCCTACTCCTATAACCGAAAAGTCAATTTTATTGCCTTTTACAAAATTTTGAATCAGCACCCCGGCAATTTTTTTGTTACCTACATACAGATCGTTGGGCCATTTAATGGAAATTTTTTTAGCAGGGATAACCTCCGTAACAACCGCCCAAAGCGACAGGGAGATAATCTGTGTTAAGATAAACTGTTCCGAAGGTTCAATCATTCGT
>CAZKGB010000431.1:0-2417 GCA_964551935.1 uncultured Lentimicrobiaceae bacterium
TGTTTTATCAACTGAACCAGGTTGTAGGTAAAAGAGTCGTAATTGTCGATGATCAATAATTCCACAGGATTACTTTTTTGATAGAATATGCAAACTTAGGTCAATTTTTGAAAAACCTTACTTTTGCCCTAAACCTACCCGGTAAATGGAACAGGCTGCAAAAATAATGAACCGACTTGGAAAAGAGAAAACCCCTTTTCTTTTTGTTATTGATTTTGCCATGCGGAAACCGCTGATTATTCCGCTGGATGAAATTGATGCAACCGAAATACTGTTTGACGTGAACGGCCAAACCAATGCAAAGGGCCGGCCTGAAACTGATAAAAAGCTTGAATTTAACGCAACACCTGTTTCAAAAGAGGTTTACTGTAAAGCATTTCAAACCGTTCAGCACCACATCCGCCGCGGCGATTCGTTTTTACTGAACCTTACCATGCCTTCAACGGTTGAAACCAATTATTCGTTACGGGAAATATTTTACCGAAGCGAAGCCAAGTACAAATTGTGGCTCAGGGATAAGCTGGTGGTTTTTTCGCCCGAAATTTTTGTAAAGGTCAACAACGGAATCATTAGCTCTTACCCCATGAAAGGTACCATGGATGCCTCCTTGCCCGATGCTGCGGAACGGTTGCTGGCCTCGGAAAAGGAGCTGGCCGAACACTATACCATTGTCGATTTGATTCGCAACGATTTAAGCATGGTTTCGGAAAATGTTGAGGTGGTACGTTTCCGTTACATCGACCGGCTTAAAACCCACAAAGGAGCGTTGTTGCAGATGAGTTCCGAAATAAGGGGAACGTTGCCCGATGATTATTCCGGACAAATCGGCGATATTTTGTTGAGGCTGCTGCCTGCCGGTTCTATATCGGGAGCACCCAAAAAGAAAACCGTTGATATTATCTGTAGTGTTGAAAACTACGACAGGGGCTATTATACCGGAATATTCGGTATTTTCGACGGGGTAAACCTCGACAGCGGGGTAATGATTAGATATATGGAGCAGACCAATACAGGTATGGTATATAAAAGCGGAGGCGGTATTACGGCCAACAGTATCTGCGAAGAAGAGTACCGGGAATTAATTGATAAGATTTATGTACCCACTGCTTGAAACCATACGGTTTGAAAAGGGTACGTTCGGCAACAGCCACTACCATGTAAGGCGCATGATGCAATCGGCGGAACAGTATTTTGGCCGCCGGTTAGAGTTTGACCCTGTAAAGGTATTGCATAAAGCACAACTGTTGATGAGCGGCAAAACGGGACTTTTTAAGTTCAGGTTGTTGTACAATATCAGCAGTTATCAGCAGGAGTTTATCCCTTACCGGCTGCCCGAAATTAAAACCCTGAAACTGGTAACCGATGATGAAATTGAGTACGGCTGTAAGTATTCGGATCGAAGCGCGCTCAACAAATTAAGAGAACAGCGCGGCCATGCCGATGATGTTTTAATTGTTAAAAACGGAATGGTTACCGACACCTCTTTTGCCAATATTTTGTTTTACGACGGTTCGGAATGGTTAACGCCTAAACATCCGCTTTTACCCGGAACCCGCCGTGCATTTTTACTTGATTCGGGAGTTATCTCGGAAGCAATCATTAAACCCGTCGATCTTCCGGCATTTCGGCAGGCAGTTATTATTAATGCCATGATTAGGTTTGAAGACATGCAAAAGGTAAAAGTTATAGCTACTTAAACAATAGATACTATCATTTTTACCTTACTAAAAACACGGTCATTATTTTTTATGATGCCATTGATACTAAAACCGTTCTCAACAGGTTTAAACGAAAGTTCAAAAGTGAGCGGTTTACCATCGGGAATTATCATGTTAAGGTATTTGGCAGAAACAACTTCGTTGATAAACAGCTGACGGTTTAACGCTTTTTCTGCCAGTTCGCGTATCATCTCTATTTGAATAACGCCCGGTACCACAGGTTGCCCCGGGAAATGTCCTTGGTAAACCTCGTGTTCGGGGTTCAGTAAAATCAAAGCTTCTGTTTTGTTGTCACCGGTTTTAAAACGCTGAATGGTATAAAAATTTTTGATGAGCATAAGTTGTTAAATTTTATCTGAATATTATAACCCCGTCAGGTTCCTTCCTGCAAGGCTTTGCTGACTTTACAGGTTGAATCAATCCAAAACCCTTAAATCAAAACCAACCGGATAAAACCTGCAGGTTACCGTGGTGTGAGAATCGAGATAGCAAACCTTTACCCGTTTTCCCAATAATCCGAATGCCGATTTACATCTTCCGGTTTTTGTTTTTTGCTGTTTTACCTTTCCGGATTCGGCATTGTCAAATCCCAACACAAACAGCTCTTTGGCAACACCGATTACCCTTTTTTCGGTCTTAAAAGCAGGACTGAAATAATGAATGGTGTAACTGAAATCTGTCTTTCCAACCTCCACGTCA
>CAZKGB010000432.1:0-2415 GCA_964551935.1 uncultured Lentimicrobiaceae bacterium
GTTATTCGCAGAACCGAGTATAACCTTCGCGAAGCGGAGAAAAAAGCGCACATACTTACCGGATTGCTTGTTGCACTGGATAATTTGGATGAAGTGATTGCTTTAATCCGCTCTTCAAAAACACCGGAGGATGCCAGAAACGGGCTAATGGATCGTTTCAACCTCTCGGAAATTCAAGCCAGAGCTATTCTTGATATGCGTTTACAGAAATTGACAGGGCTGGAGCGTGACAAAATAAAGGTTGAATATGAAGAGTTGATGAAACTTATCGAAAGCCTGAAAGAGATTCTTGATAATGTAGAGCTGCGGATGGAAATTATTAAGGAAGAACTTTTCCGAATCAAAGAAAAATACGGAGACGAGCGCCGGTCAACCATTGTTTACAGCGCTGAAGATATTAAAATGGAAGATGTTGTGCCCGATGAACCTGTCGTGGTAACCATCTCCCGAATGGGTTACATCAAAAGAACCCCGCTAACCGAATTTAGGGTTCAAAACAGGGGAGGACGTGGCTCCAGAGGAAGTATTACAAGAGATGAAGATTTTCTGGAACACCTGTTTGTGGCTACCAATCATAACTATATGCTGTTTTTTACCGAAAAAGGTAAAGTGTTCTGGTTAAGAGTATTCGAAATACCTGAAGGTGCAAAAGCCTCCAAAGGAAGGGCTATACAAAACTTAATTCAAATCGACCCTGACGATACCGTTAAAGCGTACATAAACGTAAAAGATTTAACCAGCGAAGAATATATTAACAGCCACTTTATTATTTTAGCCTCAAAGCATGGTATTATTAAAAAAACCACTTTAGAAGCCTACTCGCGGCCAAGGGCAAACGGAATAAATGCCATTACTATTAAAGAAGGTGATGAATTGCTTGAAGCCAAGATGACCAACGGAAACAGCGAAATAGTTTTAGCAGCAAAATCGGGTAGAGCCATCCGTTTCCCTGAGGAAAAAGTGAGGCCCATGGGAAGAACAGCAGCAGGAGTGAGGGGTATAAAACTTACTGCCACGGATGATGAAGTAGTGGGTATGATTTGTATGGATGACCCTGAAATGAATGTATTAGTGGTGTCGGAAAAAGGATATGGAAAACAGTCGAAACTTGGAGACTATCGTATCACCAACCGGGGAGGAAAAGGTGTTAAAACACTTAATATTTCTGAAAAAACAGGCAAGCTTATCGCCATTAAAGGAGTAACTGAAAACGATGATTTAATGATAATTAATAAATCGGGAATTACTATACGGATGTCTGTTAGCGACTTAAGAGTAATGGGAAGAGCCACCCAGGGCGTTCGTCTTATTAAACTTCAGGAAAACGATGAAATTGCAGCAGTTGCCAAGGTTGAATTGAGCCAGGAAGAGCAGGATTTGCTGAATGAAGAAGAAAGTGCCTCTAAAGCAGATGAGAATAATACAGATATAGAGAACATTACGGACGATAATTAGAAGTAATCTAAACAGTTATTTGTTACGGCCTGATGTTTGATAATAAATATATTTGCACCTTAAAATTTTAACATTATGAGAAAAATAGTTGTAACATTATTGGTTTCATTAATTGTAACCACCGGAATATACGCTCAAAAATCAAAACGAACCAGCGCGTATAATTACAATAAGGAGTTTGACAATAAAATTGAAATGTACAAACTCAAAAAAGATCAGAAAAGTCTTGAAGAGGCCAAAGCTGCCCTTAAGCTTGCAAAAGAAAATATTGAACCTACCATCACCCATGAAAAAACCATGAACGATCCTAAAACATGGTTATACCGGGGTATTATCTATTACAATGATGCCAGGTTACCTATTGACCTTGACACTTTAGGTAAGATAAACATGGAATCAGCCATGACCTCTTTTGAATCCCTGAAAAAAGCAAAAGAAATTGATGCAAAGAAAAGATACGAAACAGATATAGATTTGTATTTGCAAAATTTATACAATCTGTTTTTCAGTCAGGGAGCTACAAGTTTTAACAATAAAGATTACGCCTTGGCAAAAAGTGAGCTGAAATCCGCATTTTTAGTTCAGCAATTAAAAGGAACTTTTGATACCACTGCTGCATTTTATGTAGGGTTGGTTAGTTTTATGGATAAAGATGCCGATAACACCATCGATTACATGAAAAAATGTGACGAAGTCAGCTTTAAAGATCCACGGATTTATATTTATTGGAATCGGGCTTTAAAAATGAAGGGGGACACCACTGCAGCTATTCAGGTTATTCAAAAAGCACGTGTAAAATATCCTGAAGAACTTCAAATATTGCTCGAAGAGGCTCAGATTTATCTTGAAAAGGGTGAGAACGAAAAACTCAAAACCAGTTTGCTTCAAGCGGTTAAAAAAGACACGGACAATGCAAACCTTTGGTTTTTGTTGGGTAAAACATACGACGACGATGGGAAA
>CAZKGB010000433.1:0-2413 GCA_964551935.1 uncultured Lentimicrobiaceae bacterium
TGATAAAGGTGTTGAAATCTTTGATATGGTCGTCTATTCCGGATTTTCCTTTTGTTGCATTCATTCCTTTTTTTACCTCAAAAAAAACAATTTGGCCGCTTTCCTGATCAATTCCCAGTAAATCAAAAACAGCTTTTTTACTCTTTCATCTTTCTTTATCATTTTTTGTTCAAAAGCATATTCCATATCAATGATAATGTATTTATTGTCTTTGCTTTGGTTGAACCGGGCAATATTCTGTTGAGTATCAAATTCAGCCCTGTTTTTATTTCTGCCAAGCCAATTATCAATACTTTGTTTTATTTTCTTAAAATATACGGATGGATTACTAACAGCTAATTCAGTCGGCGGTACATTGCCATATTTTTTATCAACTTTCAAGTTTCCTATTTCTAAAGCTTTTCCTTTCCGGTAATAAACGAATGCTTCTCCTTTTGATCTAACTTCCAGGCGTAACTCATTGTCAGCTTTAATATAGTTAAGCAACGGCAACAAATCACCCTCTGTTAATCGTTTTAAAAGTTTTGTGTCTATTTTTCTCACATATATTTGTTTTTCTCAATGATTGCCGGTCTGGGGTGATGACGCTCTGATACTTTTGTTAATTAACATCAAATCGGCCAGCACCATGGCCGTTACTGCTTCCACTACTACCGGAACCCGTAAGGCAATACAGGCATCGTGGCGACCTTTAATTGTAAGGGTGGTTTGTTTTGTTGAAGCAAAATTATAAGTTTCCTGTGGTTTGGAAATACTGGAGGTGGGTTTAACTGCCACGCGAAAAAGCAGCTCATTTCCATTGGTAATGCCGCCGTTTATTCCGCCGGCGTGGTTGGTTGCCGTTTTACCCGATTTGTCAACAAATAAATCGTTATGTTGACTTCCTTTCATGCCTGCTGCCTGAAAACCGGAGCCAAACTCAATGCCTTTGATGGCCGGTATAGCAAACACGGCATGGCTGATTAACGACTCTATCGAATCAAAAAAAGGTTCGCCAAGTCCAACCGGCAGACCGTTAACCCGACATTCCACCAGCCCCCCTATTGAGTCGCCGTTATGAAGGGCTTCATCAATGGCTTTGTCGATATTGGTTTTACCCCCGGCTTTTGTTAGGGTTGCTTTGATGTTTACTCCGTGTAATATTTTTTTTGCAAGTACACCTGCAGCAACCATTCCTAACGTTAATCTTCCCGAAAAATGACCGCCGCCACGCGGATCGTTAAAACCTATAAATTTTTTGCTGGCAACAAAATCGGCATGACCCGGGCGAGGTACCTCTGAAAAATTGTAATCGGATGAGCGGATATTGTTGTTTTTAAACAGAATGGTTATTGGGCTCCCGGTAGTAAAACCATTGTAAATCCCGCTGATAAACCCGGGCTTATCATCTTCTGCGCGTGGCGTAGTTCCTTTAGCGCCACTTTTACGGCGCGATAGGTCGGGTTCAAAATCTTTTATGTCAACAGCTATCCCCGGAGGACATCCGTCAACAATTACCCCCACGCCATGGCCGTGCGATTCGCCAAAAACAGAAACCCTGAAAAGTCGTCCGAAAGTATTCATTTGTTTTACAATTTTTTCATATCAAAAGTAGGTTTTTTTATCGAATAACATCTCATTTTCTGAAAAGCAATTTATTTACTTAAATCCGGTTAACAATGTATCGTTACATTTAACTATTTATATTTGTTTTTAATTACGATATTGATGTTACTTATTTAATGAAGTTATTAATTTTACACGGTGAACCTGATTTTAATTTTTATTAGTAATTGTTATGGCAAACCTTGAAACTACCTGGATGGGGTTGAAACTTAAGAACCCTGTTGTTGCTGCAAGCTCCGGGCTTACAAATTCTGTTGAAAATATTGTTGAACTGGAACGAAACGGTGTGGGAGCCGTGGTACTTAAGTCGTTGTTTGAAGAGCAAATTGCCAACGAGGTTAATCATACCATGGGGCAGGATGAGTTTTTTAATTACTATCCCGAAGCGGAGGATTATATTCGTAACTATACGCAGGGTAACGATTTATCGGTTTATCTTGAACTGATTCGGACAGCGAAACAGTCGGTTAAAATTCCCGTAATTGCTTCGATAAACTGCGTATCGGACAGTGATGACTGGATTTCATTTGCTAAAAAAATTGAAAAGGCAGGTGCTGATGCACTTGAGCTGAATATTTTTATTCTTCCATCCGACCCCGCCAAACGGGGAGAGGAAAACGAGAAAGTTTATTTCAGCATTGCTGAAAAAGTTACCAAAGAAATTGATATTCCCGTTGCTTTGAAAATTAGTTACTACTTTTCGGGGCTGGCACAGTTTGTAACCAAACTATCGTGGACCAATATTAAAGGGATTGTCCTTTTTAACCGGTTTTATTCTCCTGACATTGATATCGATAAAATGGAGGTT
>CAZKGB010000434.1:0-2388 GCA_964551935.1 uncultured Lentimicrobiaceae bacterium
ATTTTACTGGGATTGTTACTTTGGTGGATGATGAAGGTTCGATACAACCATATCATAAAAGAACAGCAAGAGAGCTTTGAAAAACTCGACGATAAGGCTGTTACAGCACTTATTGAACAGGGAGAGTCGGAAGAGGTTGAATACAAATCGTCGTTGCGCTACGATTATCGCCTGGAAAAAGAGAACAAAGTGTTGGAGGATGTGATTATAAAAAGTATTGCCGCATTTAGCAATGCCAAAGGCGGAATACTACTTATCGGGGTAAGTGATGATCAAAATGTGTTGGGGCTGGAAAACGATTTCAACACCCTGAAAAAAACAGACATCGATTACTTTGAACTCCATCTGCGTAAGCTTATTAAAAATCAGTTTGGTATTAATTTTTCAAACCATCGACTTATCATTCAATTTCCGGAGTTTGACGGCAAACAAATTTGTGTTATTCAAATTGCCAAAGCAAAGAAGCCCATCTATGTTAAGGTAAAAAACAAACAGGGGCAGATTGTAGAAAAATTTTATGTGCGGAGTGGAAATTCATCGCAGGAGATAACCTCTCTGAAAGAGATGGAAGAGTACATTCGCAATCGCTTTAAAAATAATCATTAAAAAATAAAATATGAGTAAAATGATGAAAACGCTATTGATAGCTTTCGCAGTATTTTTTAGCGCCTATGAGGCAAATGCCTGTACCAACTATATTGTAACCAAAGGAGCCTCAGCCGACGGTTCCGTCATGTTTTCGTACGCAGCCGACTCGCATCTGCTGTATGGTGAACTTTATCACTGGCCTGCCGGAACGTGGCCTGCCGGAACCATGATGGATGTGTACGAGTGGGATACCGGAAAATGGCTCGGGAAAATTGAACAGGCCCCGGTTACCTACAACGTGGTAGGAAACACCAACGAACATCAGGTTGGTATTGGCGAAACTACTTATGGCGGCCGCTCGGAACTGCATCATCAGGATGGTGCTATTGTTGACTATGGCAGCATGATTTATATTGCTCTTCAGCGATCGAAAACAGCCCGCGAAGCCATTAAGGTAATGACCGGTTTGGCAGCTCAGTATGGTTACTATAGCGAAGGCGAATCGTTTAGCATCACCGATAAAAATGAAGCCTGGATTTTGGAAATGATTGGAAAAGGCCAGGGCGAAAAAGGAGCTGTTTGGGTTGCCCGCCGTATCCCTGACGGATATGTTTCAGGCCACGCTAACCAGGCTCGTATTACCACCTTCCCGCTGGCAGATGGTAAAAAATCGATTACCGACAAACAGATGAACAAACTGTTTAATAAAGATATTGAATGTGTTTACTCCGACGACGTAATAACGTTTGCCAGAGAAAAGGGATATTACAACGGAAAAGACAAAAATTTCTCTTTTTCCGACACCTATGCTCCTGTTGATTTTGGCGGCGCTCGTTTTTGTGAAATTCGCGTGTGGACCATGTTTAACAAGGTTGCTGACGGAATGGATAAATACTGGGATTATGTTAAAGGTGATATCAAACACGATAAAAAAACCGGATACGCCACCAACAGAATGCCTCTTTGGGTAAAACCAAACCATAAAATTACTTTGCACGAAATGATGAATTTTATGCGCGACCATCTTGAAGGTACCGAATTGGATATGAGCAAAGATGTTGGCGCCGGACCATTTCACTTACCTTATCGCTGGCGCCATTTAACCTGGAAAGTGGATAGCGTTGAGTATTGCAACGAGCGGGCTACCGCCACACAGCAAACAGGATTTTCGTTTATTGTACAATCGCGTAACTGGTTACCCGATGCCATCGGCGGCATTATCTGGTGGGGCGTTGACGACGCCTCGGGAACGGTTTACATGCCGATGTACGGGTCGATAACAAAAGCTCCCGAAAATTTTGCCGTGGGAAATGGCTCGATGATGGAGTGGAGCGAAACTTCCGGATTTTGGATTTTTAACCAGCTTGAAAATTTTGCTTACACCCGCTGGGATGCCATCCATCCGGAAATTGAAAAAGTACAGCAAAAAATGGAAAACGATTTTATCAATTTTACCCCGGCCGTTGACAAAGGAGCTCAGGAACTTTATGCAAAAAATCCCGAAGAAGCCGTTGCTTTTCTTACCAACTATTCAGCTTATGCAGGAGATTATACTTTTAAAACCTGGAAAAAGTTGTATCAACACCTGTTTATGAAATACATGGATGGAAACATTAAAACCGCCAAACCGGTTCCGGAAGGTTACAAGTTTGTAAACCCCGACTTAAGTCAACCCGGCTACGGCGAAGATTGGTACAGGCTTATCATTGAAAAAACCGGCGACCAGTTTAAGGTAAAATAACTCCATATTCACCAGTAAAGGAAATTTAGATTATCCGGTTATTTAGCCGCGAATTGGCG
>CAZKGB010000435.1:0-2387 GCA_964551935.1 uncultured Lentimicrobiaceae bacterium
CTTTTGATATCCTTCGTGACCATCGCTACACTTCGGCATTCTTCGGCACCCTTCGACAAGCTCAGGGGGCGGATCAAGGTACGAAGGCTCAGGGTACGAAGGCTCAGGACAGGCGGTAAAAATCCCGCTAAAAGCGCGGTATTAACTTTTTTATTCCCTATCGGGGTAAATAATCCGCTCATCTGTAGTGAATTTACTACAACAACTCCTCACACGGATTGCAACCGTGCTCTAGAAACCATAAAATTGAAAAAAGGTGTGGCAGCCTGCTATTCACTTCTATCTAACGAGTACTTTACGTAACTGTATTTCTGTGAGCCATAACGATCGATGTAGCGGGTATAAACGCGGCAAGCTGACACAGAAGCATCCAGTTTTAACGGGGGAAAAGTTACCAGGTAATCGTCGGGAACAGGCTCACTGGCGATGGTTGTCCATTCGCCACCATCCCGTATTTGCAATACAACCCTGTTGCTGGTATCACGAAGCAAAGGCGCCAGAAAAACCTTCATTGTTAACAGCCCGTTTTGGATTGAATTTTCAACTGATAAAATGGGTCCCCTGGCATTTTCAGGAGTCGTGGCAACGCCTTCTCCCGTAATCTCCAATGATTCAAACCAGGCCGTTGCCCCCGAAGAGGCCTTCTCTTTTGTTTGGACATAAAAGGCAACGAGTCCTTTTATCCTCTCACCACTACTTTCAACCCTGACTTCGCCAAGCTGATTGTCATCCGCTTCGTTACGAATCTTCAACATCAACTGCAGTTTCCCATTCTCCATGGGCACACCCTCAATGTTGAAAATTAACTTTTCATTGGCAGCCAAAGTGGTTTTCAGTTTTGATGATTTTCCTAGCAATGTCAGTATCCCATCAGCCGTAACCCCCGCAAATACTCCTTTCTGAAAATCTACCCTGTTATCTTCCGGCAGGTTCAATCCCAACACCAACCCCACCTGATCGGTTCTGTCATGCCCTTTCCCAACAAAACCACCCTCAAAAGTTATTTCAAATCCCTCCATTGGATGATCGATGCTTTTGGTCAACAGCACAACCCCCTTGCTCCCCCCGGCGTTCATACAGACAAGTCTTCCGGAATCCAATTTCCAATCCATTGCCGGTATTGACAAAAACTGTGGGCCAACCCAATAGCGCTCAATCTGCGAAGGCCACATATTTTCAACAGTTTTTGGCGTTTTTATACAAGCTGTAAGCATGAATAAAAATAGTGATATGTATAAATATTTCTTCATTTAATAATATTTTTAACGCCGGGGATAAGTCGGCAACCCAAGGGTCAATCCGGCTACAATGATTAAACTTCATTGTATCTAAAACAACTTTCAACATGACACTTAATGTAAAGCTCATTTTTCAAGTTAACCCATGGACAACGGTTTTGCATAATAGCTGTTTAATAATACGACTTGGCATCCAGCAAAACATTTTCTCCACCTTGGTAAAGTGCAAAGTTAAATCCCGGCTGTAAACTGTAGCCACCCGTTTCGCCGTTTTTGTTCACCGCGATATAACCCACCTGAAACTTTTTGTTTTCCGGCAACTTATGAACAATCCGTTTGACTGCCGCTTCACAGGCTTGCTGTGGCGACATGCCGTTGCGCATAAACTCAACCACTAAAAAGGAACCCAGTGTTTTAAGTACCAGCTCACCCATGCCCGTTGCCGTGGCCGCACCTATTTCATTGTCAACAAACAAGCCTGCTCCAATGATGGGAGAGTCCCCCACCCTGCCGCGCATTTTAAATCCCATCCCGCTGGTGGTGCAGGCTCCTGCCACATCGCCACTTTTACTTACCGCAAGTAAGCCAATGGTATCATGGTATTTATTGGGTTCGTTTTCCCAGTTAATAACGGGGTCGTATTTTGCATTTTTCAGCCACTCTTTCCAGGCTTTTTCTGCACCGGGTGTTAAGAGGTTCTCTTTTTTAAAGCCCTGCTCCAAGGCAAACTGCAAAGCACCTTCCCCCACCAGCAGTTCGTGTGGCGTATCTTCCATCACCTTACGCGCCACCGAAACAGGATGCACAATATGCTCTAAACATGCCACCGAGCCGGCGTTTCCATCAGGTCCCATAATGGAGGCATCCAACGTTACATGGCCGTCACGGTCGGGCAGTCCACCCAGCCCCACACTGCGGTTTTCAGGATCCGCTTCCGGTACCCAAACACCTTGCTCTACAGCATCTAATACACTACCCCCGCCGTTCAGCACTTTCATAGCAGCATCATTGGACGACAGCCCATGTTGCCAGGTTGAAATAATTACCGGCAATGGTTTTTGCATACCACCACCATTCATCGAGCGCAACGATTTTGGAAGCATCCCAATTACCCCTGCAGCTGCTGCCGTTCCTATAAATTTTCTTCTG
>CAZKGB010000436.1:0-2379 GCA_964551935.1 uncultured Lentimicrobiaceae bacterium
GCAGTACAAAGGTGGCGGAAACAACATCGAATGAGTTAACGGCAAAGGTATTCAGATTTTCGCCATGTTGATGGTAGAATTCTATCTCCGGATGTTTTTGCCTTGCCTGTCGAATCATCTTTTCCGAGAAATCGGCACCAACCGCCTTGGATAAACCATGCTGATTGAGCGCACTTATCCACGAACCGGTCCCGCTACCCACATCCAACACCGATTTGCCTTTAAGCGGGTAATGGTCGTTAAGCAACTCCGCCATTATTTTAAAATCGTTGAAAGTCCCTTTGTCTAAAATGCTGTAGGCAGGAGCGATGAGGTTAAAAATAAACTGTGCCCGCTTTTCTTCATCCTTTGAAAAATAGTGTAATATACTCATGCGCACAAAAGTAAACGAATTCTTTGGAATTAACTTTCGTTCTGATGGCAAATCAGGAAACAAGAAATTCCAAAAAATTATCCGGTGTAATTACATGAAACGCTGAATCAGGATAAGCAGTCATCCATGATTTGGGTGCTTTGGCTTTCGCTTTCCCATATTTGAACTCGTAGGCATGAAGTTTTCCTCCCCGGTCTTCAATAAGGTCAATTTCTTGTTGACTATAGGTTCTCCAAAAATAGTTGTTTGAAAACAGCCGTTCGTATTCTTGCTTTTTCAAGCGCTCCATTATCATAAAATTTTCCCACAACATACCAACATCGTTTCTGCTTGATATGGGATTAAAATTATTAATGACCGCGTTTCTAATACCATTATCTAAAAAATAGAAACGTGATGATTTGGTGATTTCGCTCCTCAGATTTCTGGAAAAACCACCAATCCTTTTTATGATGAATGCTTTTTCGAGTAACGATATATAACGCTCAACGCTTTGTTTGGCAATACCAAGATTATTAGCCAGTTTGTTCAACGAAACAGTATTACCTATTTGATAGGCTAAAAGACGTAGCAGGGTAAATATTTTATCCCTGTGTTTTATCTCTTCCAAATCAAAAATATCTTTTAATAAATAAGAATCGCGAATTGAAATAAGGTACTCGGTTTTATCGATAGCTGTGTTTTGTTTTAATACTTCGGGATAAAAGCCAAAAATTAAATATTCTTCAAGATGTTCGATTAGATGCATTCCCCCAAATTGCTTTGCCATTTCAATTATTGACAAAGGGTATAAAATCTTTTGTTTTTGACGTCCCGTGAGTGGTTCTCCATCTTGGCCCGAAAGTTCAAATGATGAGGATCCTGTAGCACAACTATTTTATCGGGCATATTGTCAATAAATAATTTTATGGAGTATCCAATATCGGGTATTCGTTGTGCTTCATCAATAAAAATTAAATCAAACTTGTTGAAAACACTTTTTATTTTTTGCAGACGTTGAGAGGAAAGTACCTCCCTCAGGTCTAGGTTATCACCTGTTCCGGAAAAGACAGTACCCTTGAAGTCGGCAATCATTTTTTTTACTAACTCGGTTTTGCCAACCCTGCGAGGCCCAAAAAGAACAAAGACCTTTTCTTTTTGAAATAATTCACCTGTATTTGGTTCGTAATATCTATTTAACCAAGCTGTTTCCATCATTTTTATTTTCGACAAAGATAGCCATTTTATTTAAATTAGGCAAGTCAACCTCCTCAATTAATACAAATTAGGCAAGTCAACTTCTCTAATTAACAAAAAATCCGGATGAGTAATCATCCGGACTTAGAAAAAAGGTGTTTTGATATTATTTCAGCAGGCTTCTGGAAATAATAATTTTTTGTACTTCCGAAGTACCTTCATAAATTTGGGTCAGTTTGGCTTCACGCATCAGGCGCTCCACGTGATACTCCTTAACGTAACCGTATCCACCGTGTATTTGTACCGCTTCGGTGGTAACTTCCATGGCAATGTCGGCAGCGTATTGTTTGGCCATAGCGCTGGCAACAGTTATGGGTTTGTGGTTATCTTTTAGCCAGGCTGCTTTAAGAATAAGGTTACGGGCATTTTCAATTTTAACGGCCATGTCCGAAAGTTTAAAGGCCAGCGATTGATGGTTAAAAATTTCGGTGCCGAATGCTTTACGTTCTTGTGAATAAGCAACCGCACGTTCAAAAGCACCCGAGGCTATTCCCAGCGCCTGGGCAGCGATACCAATACGTCCTGCTTCGAGCACCATCATGGCAAACTTAAAGCCAAAGCCATCTTCACCAATACGGTTTTCTTTGGGTACTTTTACGTCCTGAAACATCACGGAGTGGGTGTCGGAGCTTCGCATGCCCATTTTGTTTTCGTGGGGACCCAGCGTGATGCCGGGGGTGTTTTTGTCAACAATAAAGGCATTGATACCACGATGCCTTTTATCGGGATGGGTTTGTGCAACAACGATGTACGTTGAAGCTGAGTTGGCA
>CAZKGB010000437.1:0-2377 GCA_964551935.1 uncultured Lentimicrobiaceae bacterium
AGAACAGGATAAAAAGAGAAAAAGCAAGAAAACTGCTCAGATAGCTTCTTCCAAAGAAAAAACCGCTGAAACAAAAAGCATTCCTTCTGAAGAAAAAAAGTATGGCAAAAAAAGTAAAAAAGACAATACCTCCGGCAACGATATTAAGTCAGTAAAATAAACTTTATTATGTCGATTAAAGAAACCACCACCAAAGAAAAAATTCTGACGAGCATCCGCAATGCTCTGATTTCAAAGCGGGAAAACCCCTTTGACAGAATAAATTTCAAGGAGTCCGTTTACTACGAGCTGGAGGATGAAAAGGAGGTGGTTTTCGCATCAAAACTGTTGGACAATAATGGCAAATTCGTTTACTGTGAAAACGAAGAAACAGCAACAGACATTTTACAATCACTTATTAACGAAAAAGGTTGGACATCGGTTTTTACCCCCGACGACAAAATCATCAGCCTGTTAAAACCAGCAGGCATCAACGTGGTTTCCGACGAAAGTCAGTTTCCGGATTTGAAAGCCGGTATTACCCGTTGCGAATTTCTTATCGCACGCTTTGGCAGTGTGATGGTATCGTCGGCACTCAGTGCAGGTCGCCGCATGTTTGTATTTCCCGAAAGTCATATTGTTATTGCCTATGCCTCACAGGTTGTTATTGAAATAAAAGAGGCTTTAACAGCGATAAAAGAGAAATACAGCGATGGTTTTCCTTCACAGGTTACGATTATTACAGGCCCCAGCCGTACTGCCGACATCGAAAAAACGTTGGTAATGGGTGCCCATGGGCCTAAAGAGCTTTACGTATTTATGATTGATGACTTGTAAACCAAAACTCTTATAAAGTGAAAGAACTCATTACCCGAACACTCACAGGTGCCGTTTTTTTGGTGCTTATTTTAGGCTCTATTCTTTGGAGTCCTTATGCTTTCTTTACGGTAGTTGGTATCTTTTCGATGATAGGCTTGTTTGAGTTTTTACGTCTGTTTTATCCGGGCCATACTATTAACCAACATATCATTTTCTATCTTTCAGGGGCCGTTATCTATCTGATTACAGGTTTGGCAGGAATAGGAGTTTTTGATGTACGAATGATGATTTTTGTACTTATCCTGTTTTACCTTATCGTTGTGCTGGAGCTGTTCCGAAAAGGCTCCTCCTGGGACAGAATAGGGGTTTATTTTGCAGGTTTTATTTATGTAGCCGTAAGTTTCGGTCTGCTTAACGCCCTCTTTTACATGGGGAATCAATCCGGTGATACATTTTTCCCGGGCATACTGTTAGGCATTTTCCTGTTAACCTGGAGCAACGATGTTTTTGCCTATCTGACAGGTTCAGCCTTTGGACGAACCAAGTTGTTTGAACGCCACTCACCCAAAAAAACATGGGAAGGTTGTGTTGGCGGACTCTTCTTTGCCATGGTAATGGCTTGGATTTTAGCGCAGTATTTTACTCAGTTAACCGAAATGCAATGGATCATTACCGCTGCGATTGTAGTCGTCTTTGGAACCTTGGGCGATTTGGCTGAATCGCTGCTTAAGCGTAACAAGGGTGTTAAAGACTCAGGAACTATTTTTCCCGGCCACGGGGGAGTGCTGGACAGGTTTGACGCTGTACTCTTTGCCACTCCCTTTGTATTTTTATACATTAGCTTTTTTGTCCGATGAAACTACATAGTGAAGGATATACAATTATTGGCACAACCTTTTTAGTGTTGGCTCTGTTGTCGTTAGGTATTTGGTTTATGCCAACACCCATTTATGTAAAGTATTTCCTTTTCACAGGGTTTTTCCTGCTTATGAGTTGGACAATCTACTTTTTCAGGTATCCAAACAGAACCATCAATAAAGGGGAAAACCATATTTTATCTACTGCCGACGGCAAAATTGTTGTGATTGAAGAGGTGTTTGAAGAGGAGTATTTCAATGAAAAGCGTTTAATGATATCGGTATTTATGTCGCCCATGAATGTTCATATTAACTGGTATCCGTTTAAAGGAGAGGTAAAATATTCCAAGTATCACCCGGGGCGTTATTTTATTGCTTACAACCCTAAATCCTCCGAACACAACGAACGAGCCAGTGTGGTACTCGAAAAGCAGAAAGGCCAGGATATTTTAATTCGTCAGGTAGCGGGGGTAATGGCCCGACGGGTGGTTTGTTATTCAAAAAAGGGCGACCATGTTGAGCAAGGTTCGGAGATGGGAATGATAAAATTCGGTTCCCGTATCGACTTCTTTCTGCCGTTAGATGTAAAAGTAAACGTTAAGATGCATCAAAATGTAAAAGCTCAACAAACAGTAATTGCCTATTTCAGGTAGCCGATTTTTATATAAGACTAAAAAAACCCGGAATTAAAAAATAATCCCGGGTTTTTAAATTTTCAATAA
>CAZKGB010000438.1:0-2373 GCA_964551935.1 uncultured Lentimicrobiaceae bacterium
ATGAATATGGAGTACTGTATTGTAGGCCATAGTGAGCGCAGAAAATATTTTGGAGAGACAAACCAACAGTTGGCACTTAAGGTGGAACGCTTGTTGGAAAATGCCATCCATCCGATTTTTTGTTGTGGCGAACAACTGGAAGAGCGCGAAGCCGGAAACCATTTCAAAGTGGTAGAAACTCAAATTAAAGAAGCCCTGTTTCATTTTAGCAGCGATGAGTTTAGTAACCTGGTTATTGCTTACGAACCGGTATGGGCTATTGGCACCGGTAAAACCGCCACGGCCGCACAGGCTCAGGAGATGCACGCCTTCATTCGTAAGCTTATTGCTGAAAAGTATGGTGAACAAACAGCCGAAGATACCACCATCCTCTATGGTGGCAGCTGCAACGCGGCTAACGCCAAAGAGCTGTTTGCCAATAAAGATGTGGATGGCGGACTGATTGGAGGTGCCTCGCTTAAAGCCAACGATTTTGTAACCATCGCCAACAGTTTTTAAACAAGTTTCAGATGGACTACATTAAACTTACCTGTAAAAAACCTTCCGAAGCGGTTTTTGTTGAGATTTTGATGGCAGACCTGGTCGAAATTGGCTTCGAAAGTTTTGAAGAGACTGACGACGTTATCCTGGCATATATCCCTCAAAAAGATTTTAACCGGGATGCGTTGGCGCAGATCGATTTCCATTCAGACAGTAAACCGATGGAAGAGTTGGTAAAAGATCAAAACTGGAATGCCGTTTGGGAGAGTAACTATAATCCGGTTTTAATAGCTGACAGGGTTTACATCAGGGCACCGTTTCACGAAAGCCGGAGCGATGTGGATTTCGAAATTGTCATCAATCCGAAAATGGCTTTCGGAACGGCGCATCACGAAACCACTGCGCTCATGATTGAGTATCTGCTCGAAGAGCAAAATAACCTGAAAGAGAAAACGTTACTCGATATGGGTTGCGGAACCGGTGTGTTGGGAATTTTGGCGGTGATGGAAGGGGCCAAAAAAGTGCTGGCCATCGACAACGATCGTTGGTCGTATGAAAGTACCCTCGAAAACTCCAAAATCAATAATACACCCGATGTTGAAGCTTTGCTTGGGGATGCTACGTTGTTGCCCGGTCAGGAGAAGTTTGATATTGTCTTGGCCAACATCAACAAAAACATTCTGTTAAACGATATGGCTGCTTATAATCGTTGTTTAAAGAAAGGCGGGTTTATCTGTTTTAGCGGTTTTTACGAAACCGATTTAAACGATATTAAACAAAAGGCTGAAAGTTTGGGGTTGAAGTACAACAACCATAAAGTAAAAAACAACTGGACAGCCGTAAAATTTAGTAAGTAAATATGGTAAGAAAGAGATTGAGTCTGTTTTTGTTACTGCTGGCATTTACTTTTTCGGTAAAAGCACAGGAGCCTTCGTTAGATTCTCTTTCTACTGATTCGGAAGTTTTTTATCAGCAGCTTTCTGCTATTCTGATGGGAACCCCTTCCAAAACGTGGCAAAAAAAATCAACAGCTCTGCTGGAGCGTTTTTATGCCAGCTGGAGTGTGGGACGATTTAACAAGACCGAAAAAACAGCCATCCGGCAGCTGGTTGAAAAAATGAGAACGAAAAAACTTCGTGCTTATCCTAATCTCTATCAATACCTGTACAGCCTTGCTTTGCTGGCCGAATCGCATCAACCCCCCAACAGCATTTTAGCCTGGCATCAGTTTGCTTCCCATCTGCTGGACGAAAAGACATCACACAACTTTTTACGCTTTTTAAAAGACAGTAACGGACTGTTTGAAAAACAACAGCTCTGCAAAACCAAAAGTTCTTTTGCATGGTATTACCGCGATGGCCGCTTTCGATTTCACTACGATTCCGTATTTACCATCTCTTTCGAGCATCTTAACCTGGTGTGTGCCACCAAACGCGACAGTACCATTATACAAAATACATCGGGTGTTTTTAACTATAACCATGAGTTATGGATAAGCCCTAGCGGCAAACTTACCTGGCAGCGTTTTGGCGAAAAGCAGGGAAAAGCTATCTATGCTGTTTTTGATAACTACTCTATCTATTTGAATAAAAACTACTTTGCCGTTGATTCTGTTCGTTTGTACGACCATCGGTTTTTCAAGGAACCGATCTTAGGCCGGCTTAAAGAAAAGGTGCTGCTGAGTCCGCCGGGTAACAATTCGGTTTATCCCATGTTTACAGCTTACGAAAATGGTATCGAGATGGGGGAGGTTTATCCCAACCTCGATTTAAAATGTAACATGAAACTGGAGGGGAAAAACCTTTATGGTGTGGGCTCTGACGAGCAAAAAGCGTTGGTTACCGTAAGGCTTCGCGATGAGGTTTATGCACGGTTCTTGTCCGACCGGTTCCG
>CAZKGB010000439.1:0-2356 GCA_964551935.1 uncultured Lentimicrobiaceae bacterium
ATAGAATTTATATAAAAACTCTAAAAAAATAAATTATGGATACAAATGCTTATTTAATTATTGCCATAGGCGTAGGAGCCCTGTTTTTAATTTGGGTTCTTTTCTACTTTATTCCGGTAGGCCTTTGGTTTAATGCGCTGGTAAACGATGTTAAAATATCGCTTACTCAATTGGTTATTATGCGATGGCGCAAAGTCCCCCCGGGGCTTATTGTTAACAGCATGATAACGGCAGCCAAAGCAGGTATCAACCTCGATCGCGGTAACCTGGAAGCTCACTATCTTGCCGGCGGTCATGTTCAACAGGTGGTTAATGCACTTATATCGGCCGATAAAGCCAATATGAATCTGGACTTTAAAACGGCCACGGCCATCGATTTGGCAGGCCGCGATGTGCTGGAAGCGGTACAGATGTCGGTAAACCCGAAAGTAATTGATACTAAAAAGGTGGCTGCTGTTGCCAAAGACGGCATTCAGCTCATCGCTTTAGCCCGGGTTACCGTTCGGGCCAATATTAAACAATTGGTAGGTGGTGCCGGCGAAGAAACCGTTTTAGCTCGTGTTGGTGAAGGTATCGTATCTTCTATCGGTTCAGCTGATTCGCATAAAGCCGTGTTAGAAAACCCTGACAGTATTTCAAAAGTTGTTTTGGATAAAGGACTTGATTCGGGAACCGCTTTCGAAATCCTTTCCATCGATATTGCCGATATCGATATCGGTAAAAATATTGGTGCCGTATTACAAATGGATCAGGCCAATGCCGATAAAAACATTGCACAAGCCAAGGCAGAGGAACGCCGGGCCATGGCTGTTGCACACGAACAGGAGATGAAAGCCAAAGCACAGGAAGCCCGTGCCAACGTAATTCAGGCCGAAGCTCAAATTCCTATGGCTATTGCCGAAGCTTTTAGAAGCGGTAATTTAGGAATTATGGATTATCAAAAATATCGCAACATTCAAGCCGATACCCGTATGCGCGACTCAATCGCCAAAGATCCAAACATAGAAGATTCCGGAGAGAATAAATAAACACCCAAATAGTTTAAATGTTAAAAAAGCAGTGCTCCGGAATATGAAGCACTGCTTTTTTGCGTTTGATATTGAACAAAAAATATTTTTTTAGAAATTGTTTTAAGTTTAAACTTTATTGCGAGTTCATAATAAAACGCTACTTTTATCAACGATTTTAATCGAGGAGATGAAAAGACCGGACAAATTATATTTAGAGTCACTTAACAGCTTGTTATTTAACGAAATCAAGCCCTTTAATGACAAGGAAAAACATTTGATTTCAAAGGCTTTTAACCGGATTTGGGAATTCAGTCAGCTTAACCCTTCCAAGGAAAAATTTAACCACTACCTCGAAATTGCACACATCGTAGTTAAAGAAATCGGGCTGGAAGTCAACTCGGCGGTGGCGGCACTCTTACATGGAATATCGGAGGATGAATACTCCTACGATAAAATTGAAAAAGCATTTGGCCACGAAGCACGTACCATTGTTGAGGGGTTTAACAAGATATCCGATTTACAAACACAGCGGGTCTCTTTTCAGTCGGAAACTTTCCGAAGCATGTTCCTTTCTATTGTTGACGATATTCGCGTTATACTGGTTAAAATGGCTCACCGCCTGTACGACCTGCGCCATCCGGAAGACTCGACTCCCGAAAGGTTTAAAAAGGTAATCGACGAAGTAAAACATATTTACGTGCCCATAGCACACCGCCTGGGGCTTTACAACATTAAAACCGAAATGGAAGAGCATGTGATGCTCTATGAAAATCCGGATATTTATAACGACATCAAAAACAAGCTAAAAGAAACCAAAACCAAGCGGGAAGTTTATATCCAGGATTTTTTAAAACCGGTTGAACGCGAATTGATCAAAGCCGGAATTAAATATGAATTGAAATATCGAACCAAATCAATCCCCTCTATCTGGGCGAAAATCAATCGACAAAATGTTGACCTGGAAGAGGTCTTCGACCTGTTTGCCATTCGCATAATTGTAGAGGCAAAACCTAAAAAAGAACAGGAAGTTTGCTGGCGAACCTATTCTATTGTTACCGATATTTATCAACCAAACCCTAAAAGACTTCGTGATTGGATTTCGCAACCCAAGGAAAGTGGTTACGAGTCGCTGCACACAACGGTAAAAGGCCATGGTGGGCGATGGGTGGAAGTTCAAATTAGAACCAGACGGATGGATGATGAGGCGGAACGTGGACAGGCGGCTCATTGGATTTATAAAGAAAAAAATAAAGCCGGGGATACCGACAATTGGTTAACACAGCTTCGGGGTGCACTGGAAAAAAGCAAAACCTCCGATAAAACTGTTTATAAAGTTGGCGATTCAA
>CAZKGB010000440.1:0-2352 GCA_964551935.1 uncultured Lentimicrobiaceae bacterium
GCTTTTGCTAATAGTTTTTTATCGGAAAAGCTGCATATTGTCCGACAGCAAACAACCACGCAAATTGAGCATTACGATTTAATGGCTGCATATTTGAATAATTTGGCTCGCATCAATACCATATTAATCGATTTAAGCCGCGACATCTGGTTATATGTTTCGATGGACTATTTCAAACAAAAGATTAAAAAGGGAGAGGTTGGCTCGTCAGCCATGCCTCATAAGGTAAATCCTATCGACTTTGAAAATGCCGAGGGAAACCTGGGAATGGCTAATGCTTTCCTGCATTTTTTAGCTGATAAATTGCCGGTTTCGAGGTTGCAGCGCGACTTGACCGATTCAACGGTTACCCGAAACCTTGGCGTATCGATGGGTTATATGATGATTGCTTTTAAATCGCTTAAAAAAGGACTGGGAAAATTAATTCTTAACGAGGAGAAGCTGGCCGGTGATCTTGAACATAACTGGGCTGTGGTTGCCGAAGCGGTTCAAACCATTCTGCGTCGCGAAAAGTACCCCAACCCGTACGAAGCGTTAAAATCGCTTACCCGTACTAACGAAAAGATGACCAAAGAGCGGATGCACCGGTTTATTGATACATTGGAAGTTTCAGATACCGTTAAGGAGGAGTTAAAAAAAATATCACCCCATAATTACACCGGAATAAATCCGTTGTAGATTTGTTTTCCGATTAGCCTTTTGAATAGATATTTATGAAAAAATTTTACAGAATACTGGCCTATACCAAACCCTATATGGGGTATGCCGGTTTGAATACCTTAGCTAATTTACTCACCATTGTTTTTTCGTTGATGAATTTTGCTTTGCTGATACCATTTCTGAACCTGTTGTTCGGTGTTAGCGAGTTGGTAACGGTTAAACCCGAGTTTCACATGTCGACGCAAGGGCTGTTGCAATCGCTGAACTACTATATCAGCCAAATAATAATTACTCAGGGTAAGATGGAAGCTTTGGTTTTTATTTGTGTTATTATTTTGGTGTCATTTTTACTACGTAACCTGTCGCGTTTTTTGGCCATGTATTTTATGGCCGGGTTGCGGGTTGGGGCTGTCAAAGGTATTCGCAACGATGTGTACAATAAGATGCTTATTTTGCCGGTGGCATTTTATACACGCAATAAAAAGGGTGACATTATGGCCCGCGTTACTACCGATGTGCAGGAAGTGGAGTATTCTATTATGAACTATCTGGAGATGCTTATCCGTGATCCGGTTACCATTGTTGCCTATCTTATTTTTATGATAAGCATTAGCGCAAGATTAACTCTTTTTGTGCTGATAGTGTTACCGATAACAGGGTTTATTATAGGGCGTATTGCAAAAGTATTGCGTAAGGAGTCGAAAGTAGGACAGAATAAATTTGCTTCTTTGTTGTCGATTGTTGAAGAGACAATTTCAGGATTGCGAATTATCAAAGCATTTAATGCTATAGGTTATACCGACAAAAAGTTTCAAGAGCGCAATAAAGATTATAGTAAGCTGCTGCTTAAAATATACAGGCGCCGCGACCTCTCTTCTCCCTTGAGTGAGTTTATGTCGTCGTTGGTGATTGTGGTGGTACTTTGGTTTGGGGGAAAGATGGTGCTGGCTGATTCGCCGGTGTTAAAAGCTGCTGATTTTATTACCTACATAGTAGCATTTTCGCAAATAATACCGCCGTCAAAATCGTTTGTACAAGGTTTTTACAGCATTCAAAAAGGAATTGCTTCTGCCGAACGTATTTTTGAAATTCTGGATGCGGAGGAGGAGATTATCGAAAAGCCCAATGCTTTGCCTATTAAAGATTTTACTAACTCGATAGAGTTTAATCATGTTTGGTTCAGGTATGAAAAGGAGGATGTGCTAAAGGATATTCAACTAAAAATTCCAAAGGGAAAAGTTATTGCCCTGGTGGGTGAATCGGGTGGTGGTAAATCAACCCTGGCGGATTTGCTGCCCCGTTTTTATGATGTTACGCAGGGTAAGCTGTTGTTTGACGGCAACGATGTACGCGATTTAAAAATTAACGACCTGCGCGGACTGATGGGTATTGTTTCGCAGGAGAGTATTTTGTTTAACGATACTATTTTCAATAACATAGCTTTTGGTAAAGAGGGTGTTTCGGAAGCGAGGGTTATCGAAGCTGCCAAAGTGGCCAACGCCCACGAATTTATTATGCAAACCGAAAAGGGCTATCAAACCAATATCGGCGATCGGGGTGCGAAGCTGTCGGGGGGACAGCGTCAACGATTGAGTATTGCAAGGGCTGTATTGGCCAATCCTCCCATTCTTATTTTAGATGAGGCCACCTCTTCGTTGGATACGGAGTCGGAAAAGCTGGTTCAGAAAGCCC
>CAZKGB010000441.1:0-2349 GCA_964551935.1 uncultured Lentimicrobiaceae bacterium
TTTTACATCTTTGTTTTCAATGCTTTTTAAATGGGATGCCCCGGTATTATCGGGGACAAACGTGAATACATCGGTATGGGCGTAACTGCCCAACGCGAGGTTAACAAGTTTAACCTGTTTTTGGAGATTATTGAGTTCAATATTTTTTTTAAGGGCTTCAAAATTGGCTGCTACGGGTTCAAAGGCACAACCTTCCATACCCTTTTTGGCAAATAAAATGGAATAGGTTCCAATGTTTGCCCCCACATCCAAAAATTTGTTGTACCGGTCAACATGCTCGTAAACAAACTTTTTAACACCCCACTCGTAGGCATAATTGGCAAACTGAAAATCAAGCGTACCTGCCCGCACCACAAATTTACCCAACGAGCTGGTGTAGGGTGCCGTATGTTTTGTGGGCTTTCCGGTAAGCATGTATTTTATCGAAGATAAAAAATAGTGAAACTCTCCGTGCTTAAGAAAGTCCTTTGAATATCGCCAAAAAGTTAAAATCTTTCCCATTATTGATTTTTCAAAATATTGTTTTATTTTTTAATCCGTTCCCACTCTTTGGCGTCAAAGTTATAATGTTTTAGCGGTTTGGCCGGGTTTCCACCTACAATTGTATAAGGAGGCACATCTTTCACCACCACACATCCGGCCGCAACAATGGAATGTTTACCAACCGTAACCCCGGCAGTAACCACGGCATTGGCACCAATCCAAACCTCATCTTCAATAACAATGGGTTTGGTTTCAACCTGTTGATCGCTTATGGGGGTGTTAATGTCTGTGTACCCGTGATTTAATCCCGACAATACAACATTTTGTGCAAACATAACATCGTTGCCAATTTTGACCGGGCCTATCAGGGTGTTACCCAATCCAATTCGGGTCCGGTCACCAATGTAAACATCGCCAACTCCATTGTTTACCGTGCTAAAGTCCTCGATGGTTGAATCGCGGCCGATGGAGAAATTGTTAAAAGGCATCACATCCATGCGGGTGCGTCGCCGTACCAGTGAGCCTTTTCCCTTGTGATGTTTTAAAGGGTTAACAAACCATTTCACCCATAACCTCGGCCTGGCCTGGTTTTTGGGCATCAGCATCCACAAAGCCAATTTTTTAAGCTTTGGATTTGATTTTAATTTTTCCTTTAAACTCATGACGATTTTATTTTTGTTTTAACTTCTCAATCATCTCAATTTTATCGTAAATCTCTTTCACGTTATTTTCCCAGGTGTGGCTTCTGGCCAGCTTTTCGCGTTCGGCCTCTTTTTCAGGTGTGTTCTCCTTCAGTGCCTGATCGATGAGTGTAACATACTCCTCCTTGGTTTCGGCAAGATAAACATACCCCTCAAACACTTCCATGGCCTTGGTTTTAGTTTGAACTGTCGGTTTTCCCATGGCCAGATACTCATCAATTTTACGAGGATAGTTACCGATAGTTACTTCATTTAACTTTTGCGGGTTGATGGCAACATCAAAGGCATTGAGGTAGGAGGGGAGCTCTTCCATTTTTTTACTTCCCAGGAAATACACATTTTCAAGGTTGTGCAGTTCGCTGTTTTTAAATTCATCATCCTCAGGACCAACCAAAACCACACTCCAGTCAGGCCGTGCCTGAGCAATATGAATAATAACATCCAAATCGAGCCGCAAAGCCAGCAGAGCGCCAATATACCCGATGACCGGTTTTTTAATGGGTTTGATATCCTTGGGGATATCCTTGATAAGTTTTTTATCAAACAGCGATACATCGCAGCCCTGGCCAACATAATACGAATGCTTGTTAAACTTACGAGCAAGATCGGCCAGGTAGGTTGAGTTGGCTACTACTAAATCGGCTTTAGCCATGTGCTGTGCCTCGATACGGATGCCTTGTGTTTTCCAGAAGTCAACAGCAATCATATTGTCGCGGGTGTAGTAAACGTAAGTCTTCGGTTTTAGCAATTCGGGCAGGTAAAAGCTCCTGAACATATCACTATCGTTAAAAATGATATAATCTTTAAAATTCAATTCTGCGATGGCTTTTTTAATTTCTCGTGCAAACCGTTTGTTATTAATCTTGTTTAAAACATCAAACAACCAGTTAACCGGCAGCTGGCTGATGGACTCCATCTTGGCGTTGGGATAGAGGTTCCACATGGTATCGTTTACTTTAACCAGATTGGGCTCTTCACCTTTCATAATTTTAATTCGTTTCTGAATTAACGGGTCATTTTTCTCTCTGATTAAAGTGAGCCTGTCGAGAGGGTAGTTTACGTAAAGCACCCTGTTGTGTTTAGAAAATTCGTAAGCAAGGTTGATGCAGTTGCTGCCGATCTGAAAGCCCACCGGGCCGATACCGAAGCACATGGTGGGTTTTAT
>CAZKGB010000442.1:0-2347 GCA_964551935.1 uncultured Lentimicrobiaceae bacterium
ACATCTTTATCGCTGGTAAGTACCACCATCAGGTTACTAACCATGGCAGCTTTACGCTCTTCATCCAACTCGATAATCCCTTTTTTCGACAATTCCGCCAGGGCCATTTCAACCATCCCCACGGCACCTTCAACAATGCGTGTACGGGCAGCAATAATGGCCGTTGCCTGTTGACGTTTCAGCATGGCACCTGCTATCTCCTGAGCATAAGCGATGTAATTGATACGTGCTTCGATAACCTCGATGCCGGCAATTGAGAGCCGCTCGGCAATCTCCTTTTCCAAAATATGGTTCACTTCTTCGCCGCCACCGCGTAAAGTAATTTCGGCTTCTTCATCTTCAAAATTATCGTAAGGAAAATGGCCTGCCAGTTTACGCACGGCAGCTTCACTCTGTATCTCCACGAAGTGAGCATAATCATCCACTTCAAAAGCAGCTTTATAGGTCTCCTTCACCCGCCAAACCAACACCACACCAATCATGATGGGGTTTCCAAGTTTATCGTTTACCTTAATAGGCTCGCTGTCGAGATTACGTGCCCGAAGCGAAAGTTTCCTTTTTACATAAAAAGGGTTTACCCACCAAAAACCGTTTTCACGAACCGTTCCTTTGTAAGCTCCGAAAAGAGTCATGACCGATGACTCGTTGGGGTTGACAACCAAAAATCCAAAGGCCAGGAAAAACCCGAATACCGTCAGGATTAAAAACCAAATATAGCTTTGCTCGTAAAGAGCAAGCAAAGGTGACAAAACCATTAGTAATACTATTACTACTACCGGATACCCCGAGAAGGGTTTAAATTCTTTTTCTGCTTTCATAATTTTTACTTTTTAAGTGATATCATTATAATATTACAATAGTACTACAATTATTTTAATTTTACAAATAATTGTAAATAAAAAATCAACCTTTCAAAAAGGAGACTTCATTTAATAATGATTCAAACAAAACAAAAGCACAGAAAAAAAACTAACAACAGGTAAACAGGTGGTTTTCAAATTGATTAAAATTTAATAAAGGCTTTTCTTTAACCGAAATCCCCACAGTAAAAGTTCAGCATTAATAAATCAAATCGGTTTCAAAAGTTGTTTCGTTATCACGGTTATCGAACACATACAGTTTAAGGTGATTCTTCCCCTTTTTTAGTAACCAGTCGAAACGATAGGTAAGAAGTGATTTTTTCGGATTGTACTCCATCAATATCCACTTATCGTTTAAAAAGGCTGCATATTTTTTGATGCCTGTTGGTTTATCGGTAATTTTAAATTTAAGGCTTTTTTGGTTGGTTATCTTTTTGTTCTCGCTAACATTTAACGGTTTAATCACCGGCGGGACGGTGTCGGCCATAATGGTACATTTTCCCAGCAAACGAGTTTTAAAAACCATCACTCCCTCTTTGTATTCACCCCCGGCAAAATCGGCCTGCCCCTCTTCGTTTAACTTTGCCACGTACAATTTAGAGGTCAGCGAATCGGCTACATTTTTTGATAGCGGCAACGACACGGTACTATATTTTTGCAGCGGAACAAAACGGTTTCCAACGGTAAACACATCAGAATAGGTTTTACTGCTGCCGGAATATCGGCCAAAATTCAAAACCTGGCTGCTGTAGAGTGCATTGGCCGGTAACATGAATTTAAAACCCTCTATATCGACCTCGGTTTTCTTAGAAAACCATACCTGAACCAAACTGTCGCCTTTAGGAAACCGTTGCTTTTTCCTTATAACCGTATCGGTTTTACACCCCTTCAGTTTAATAAAAAGAGTGCTGCTGTTTCCATAAGCATCCTTCACAACATAATGGGCGTAATGCATCAAGGTGTCGTTAAAGGTAAAGATACCGTTCTCCTTTATAATTCGATAAATGGCCAGCCGGTTGTTGGTATCCAACTCGGTTCGTATCAACCTCCGTTTCTTTTTCTGAAAATATCGATAATCGATGAGACTGTTAATGTACCTTGAAGTGTAAAAGGAGAGCTCATCCATCCGGATATCGAAAACCGGAACCGAATCGAGAAACAACTGCTCGCGGTAAATCCCGTTTTTATTACGGGTTTTATTCATCCTGTCGTAAGCCCTGAGTCCGAAAGCCACTTTTCCGCATACATTCAACACCTTATCGCCTTGCAGGATATAACCGCTTTTAGAGGCAACAACTTTAAAAAATGCGGTATCGTTCAGGTTGTTTACACACGAAGAATCTCCCATGGGATAGACAACCAACCCGGCAATAACCGGACTTTTATCATCACTAATTTTAATGCTTTTAAAAAGCAGCGGGTTAATTGGATGCTGGTTAGCGGCATCACGAAGTTCGAAATGAAGATGAGGCCCCAAGGAGCCACCC
>CAZKGB010000443.1:0-2336 GCA_964551935.1 uncultured Lentimicrobiaceae bacterium
AGGTAAGATAAAGCCCTCCTAATAAATAATCGGTTCCACCATCAGGATAACGGGTGGCAGTAGAAAGTTGCTCGCCGGTAACAATATTGTTTTTAGAACTTGTTGAAGCAACGTAATTGTAAACACCTTCAAAACCATAATAGATATACTGATCGTGTCCAAGAGCCTTATCACAATTAAGATTCAAGGAGATTGCGTCAACCGTTTCTACCCTTTCGCGAAGCCATTCGTTACCAAACTTCCGGTCGTTTCGTCCCTCGGTAACATGCTGATAGGCCAGTGTAGCCTTATAATTATCAGATAACATGTTTTTTTGATGATTGAGGTATTGCAAATCGGCCATGGCCCACTGCTGTGGTTTGTAATACCATTGCGCATATTTAAGTCCGCTTCCTTTTTTCTGAATCAATCGGTCGTACCGAGGCACATCAGAAGTTCCCGAATAATAAAAATTCAAATTTAAGGAAGACAAATTATCAAGGTTAAGTCTGATTTTCTGAGTGATGTTCAACTGCCTGTATCCCGAATATTTTTGCACCAAAGGATTAGGATTGGTAACCACCGAATCCATACCGTTTACAACAGTAGCGTATTGAGGCCTCAGATAGAAGTCGTTACCGTGCGAGCCCATCCTGAGGTCGTTGAAATCGGAGAGGGTAATCATGGTTAATAATGCCCATTTATTATTGGCGAAGTTCAGGCTTATGTGTCCTGTTTTTTCAAAGGCAGCTGAAGCGGTTCGCACCATCGCCCGGCCGGAAATTTTCCACTTTTTAGTATTGTTTTGCATGGGAGCCTTCAAATGGATATCGATAACACCACCCAGCGCATCGCTACCATAAATATTGGTTCCCGGTCCAAAAATAATTTCGGTACTTTTAACGCTGTTTACATCGGCTTGCAGTATATTTTGGAGGTTTCCGCTCCGGTAAATGGCGTTGTTCATACGAACACCATCCAATACAAAAAGAATTTTGTTGGCTGCGAACCCTCTAATCATTGGGCTGCCTCCACCAAGCTGACTTTTTTGAACATAAACCATCCCGCTTTTTTCAAGCATATCCGCAGAGGTTGCAGGATTTCTTAAAACGATATCCTTCCTTTTAATTACCTCAATTTTATTGGGAACCTCCTTTTTATTCACTTCCCAGCTGTTGGCCGAAACAACAATCTCTTCCAAATCGATAAGCTTTTCGTTTAGACTCACCTTGTAATGTTGCTTCCGCAAATCCGCTATCTTCAGTTTAACCGTGTAATAGGACGGATGTTGAAAGAGAATCAGCTCGGAGTTTTCAAACAATCGGCTATCAGCTTTTCCTGCCTTATTGGTAACCGTGGAGACGGTTCTCAACCGGTTATAAATCAAAACGTTTGAAACAGGTTTTCCGGTTTGCTGGTCGAATACAGTAATGTTTTGAGATATCATTGATAAAGGCAACAATACCATCAACCACAAGACTGAAATTTTGATGACCTTCATCAGAAAAAAATTAAATACCTATTTTTTATACTGGCTGCGTTGTTTGGCTGCTTCTTCAAGTCGCTTGGCAAAAGCTGATTTTTTCTTGGGAGTCTTTTTCTTATTGGCTTCAATTTTGGCTCTCAGTTTATTCTCATCTACCATTACCCTGAACGCATACATCTGAAGGAAGGTGATAACGTTGGCCAGGAAGTAGTAATAACTTAAACCGGAAGCATAATTATTAAATATTCCAAGGAACATAATCGGCATCAGGTACATCATGGTTTTCATCCCCGGCATACTTTGCTGCTGCCCCATCATTTGGTTGTTCATTTTGGTGTAGATGAGTGTTGAAACAGTCATTAACAACGTGAACAAACTAACGTGATCGCCATAAGCAGGAATTTTAAAAGGCAGGTCTAAAATGGAGTCGTAGCTCGATAAGTCATTTGCCCATAAAAACGATTGCTGACGCAGCTCGATGGAAGCAGGGAAAAATCTGAACATGGCGAACAGGATAGGCATCTGTAGCAACATGGGCACACATCCCGCCGCCGGGTTAACGCCTGCTTTTTTATACAATGCCATAACAGCCTGTTGCTTTTTCATGGCATCTTTTTTATCGGGAAACTTGGCGCCAATTTCGTCGATTTCAGGCTTTAAAACCCTCATCTTTGCCGATGACATATAGGTTTTATAGGCAATGGGAAAGAGGAATAGTTTTAACAGCAGCGTTAAAACTAAAATTACGATACCATAATTCCAGCCCAAACCACCCAGAAAGTTAAACACCGGAATAACAATATAGGCGTTAATCCAAGCCAACAGGAAGAACCCCCAGCCAATAGGTATTTGGCGTTCGAGGTCAAGCCCG
>CAZKGB010000444.1:0-2319 GCA_964551935.1 uncultured Lentimicrobiaceae bacterium
ACTGGCCTTCGCTACCCTTCGACGAGCTCAGGGGACGCTCAGGGGGCGCTTAGGGTTCAGATCAGGGAATTTATGTAAAATTCACCACCTGATTATCCACCGGATATCTTGCATTTGTACCCCATCTCTACAAGAATTGATTTTACCTTTTCTTTAAAATCACCCTGGATAATGATTTCTCCCTCTTTTACCGAACCTCCAACACCACATTTCGATTTAAGCGTTTTTCCCAGCCCTTTTAAATCGTCAGCAGTACCAACAAAACCGGTTACAAGGGTTACTTTTTTTCCTTTGCGCTGCTTTTTATCCAGCATAATGGTTAGTTTTTGCTGTGGAGGTGGCAGGGTTTCTTCCTCCTGTTCCAACTCGTCATCACGGTAGTCGTAATCGGGATTGGTGGAAAATACTATCCGGTTGTTTTTACTTCGGCCCATTTTGAGGTATTATAACTTTTAACGATGAGGGAACCACCTTAATAACCAATTCTTTATCCAGCTTAACAGGTTCCCCGTCTATATTAATAACTTTATTTTTTTTTCTTTTAATAACCACTCCTGTTGTGGATATAATATCCATTAAAGGCGATTTATCAATCAGCTTCAAAAGCATCAGGTTGGCTACTACCGGTGTTTGAAACACGTTGGGTTTTTGTGCGATGCAGATATCAATTTTTCCGTCGTTTAGCCTGGCGTTGGGTGCAATTTTAGCATTGTAACCAAATTGGTTTGAGTTGGCAAAGGATATAAAAAAGGCACGTCGCTTTATGTATAACCCTTCATCAAACGAGAGTTTGTATTTTTTGGGTTTATAGGTCAAAAACTCGTTGGCAACAATTCTAAAATAGGTTAAAAAACCGCGCCTCGGACTCTTGGCGAATTTCTTGGCAACTAACGCGTCAAATCCTACGCCGGCAATACTAATAAAGGGTTTGTTGTTTACCGTTGCCGTGTCGATTGTAGTTACAATGCCTTTGTTTAAGAGGCTGATGGCTCGTAAGACGGTAAGGGGTATGTTGAGATGACGTGCCAGCCCGTTACCCGATCCGCCGGGAATGATTCCCAAAGTGCTGTTGCTGTTTATCATCTGTGAAGCAACCTCGTTTACTGTCCCGTCGCCCCCTACAGCTACAATTACATCATACTTGTCCTTTACCGCCTGCCTGCTGATTTCAATAGCGTGACCCGCGTATTTTGTCAGGGCTATGTTGATATCGTATTTGTTTCTGTCAACATGGTCGTTGATAAGCTCTACGTGGTTTCTCCTTCGTCGTGAGCCTGAAATAGGGTTAACAATAAATAAAATACGTTTCTTTATGTTGGTATCCGGCATGAAAAGCTTCTTTATTTAAATATCTGAACATAAACGGTTCGGGTAACTTCATCGGCACTGTTTCCTGCATCATCCCTGGCATTATACTTCACTTCGTATTTACCGACAACCTGAGTGTTTATGTTATCTGTTACCACGAGATTCCCCGAAATATCAACCGTGTCGCCAACTGCATTGATGTCTTTAACAACGGCACCGGCATCCTCATATGGTTTGTTTAACTCGGTGTAAACGGGATTGTAACCTTTTAACTCGATCCACGGTTTGGTGTTGTCGTTGCTCTCTTTCTTACACGCACCAAATCCAATAAGAAAAAACAGGATTATGATGATAAGTAATCTCGATTTCATGGCATTTTTTTATTAAGGTTGCAAATTTACTTAAAAAGTAATTGTGTAAAACAGCTTTTTCGAGTTGTTGCACGATTTTCTTATTTCGGTGGAGGTTCCGCTAAAAGAAACTACTTTTGCATCACAATACCCAAGTTTTTTTATGAAGAAGTTTTTGCCTGTTTTGCTGATTGTTTTTGTTTTGCTTATGCAGAAAGCGCATGCTCAACAATCGTTTCCTGCCGACTATTTCAGGCCTCCGCTCGATATCCCGATGTATTTGTCGGGTACTTTTGGCGAGTTGCGCTCCAATCACTTTCATGCCGGCATTGATATAAAAACGCAGGGGGTGGAAGGGTTGAAAGTTTATGCGGTAGCCGACGGGTATGTTTCGCGCGTGAAAGTGGGATTGGGCGGTTATGGAAACGCCCTGTATATTACGCATCCAAACGGTTATATTTCGGTGTATGGACATCTGAAAAAGTTTAACAAGGCCATCACCCAATATGTGAGGAAGAACCAGTACAAACGCAAGAGCTTTACCGTTGATTTGTATCCTGACAAAGGATTACTGAAAGTAAAAAAAGGCGATGTTATTGCCTTGTCGGGAAATACGGGTGGCTCCTTGGGGCCTCATCTTCATTTCGAACTTCGTGATGCC
>CAZKGB010000445.1:0-2302 GCA_964551935.1 uncultured Lentimicrobiaceae bacterium
ACCATCGAAGCGGGAATAAGCGGGTTGTCGAGGTTGTACGAAACCTGTAAAGCGATAATAGCTCCGGTAAAGATGGAGATAAATGCCACCAATCCGATGGAATCGGAACCCAGATGCCGCATATCAATAAAGAGCTGATGCCTGAACATCTTCCATTTATCTGGCCGCTTGAGCGTTTCAAGCATCAACAGCACATATTCACCCGATTCTTTCATTAATAACATAACTGGTTGCTAAAGTAGAAAAAAGAAATTCGTACAGCAAAGATAGACATAATAAAAAAAGCCGTTTCTTTATAAACGTTAAACAAACCGCTTTATTAGTAATGAGACGTACTGTTTTTATTTTTGTTACAACCCTGTTTTTCCTAACGGGATGTTCTTCAAACCGAACGATTCGTCATCGGAAAAAACACAATCCTCATGGCTGCGATTGTTCCAAATGGTCGTACCATTATGGTGAACAAAATTATTATCGCCCGGGGTATTTAAACGTCAATCAGCCATTATTTGAAAAAACAGCTTGTTACAGGGGTTAAAAATAATGTTTTGTTTTTTTATAACGAGGCACTACCTTTTGGAATATTACCGGTTTTGTTATTTATGAGCAGGGTTTTTTTCTATATTTGTGCAAATATTTAAGGTTATGATGCTCACAATCATTCTGTCTCGCAAGGCTGTTTTTCTTAACATTAAGGAGCGGGATGCCTTTCTTTTCTAATCTGTGGCAGAGGAATCTGCTCTTCGGTCGTATTAAGTTTTTTATTTTCTTATTTTTTTAATCAGATTAGATATGAAATTACCTTTTTCAGAATCGTATAAAACAAAAATGGTGGAATCTATCCGCCGCAGTACTCGCCAGGAGCGTGAACAATGGATTAAAGATGCCAAATACAATCTTTTTAACCTCAAAAGCGATCAGGTATTTATCGACCTGCTTACCGACTCCGGAACAGGAGCCATGAGCGACAAGCAGTGGTCGGAGATGATGCTTGGCGATGAAAGTTATGCCGGAGCCTCCTCCTATTATAAGCTTAAAAATGCTATTAAAGAGATTACGGGTTTCGATTATTTTCTTCCGACACACCAGGGAAGAGCCGCCGAAAATGTACTCTTCTCAACGTTGGTAAAAGCGGGAGATGTGGTTCCCGGAAACTCCCACTTTGATACCACCAAAGGACACATCGAATTTCGTCATGCCCATGCTGTCGATTGCACCATTGATGAAGCCTTCCATACAGAGCTGGACTACCCTTTTAAAGGTAATGTTGATTTGAATAAGCTGGAGGATGTTTTAAAAAGATATCCCAAAGAGCAGATTCCTCTGATTATTGTAACCATTACCAATAATACATCCGGAGGCCAGCCGGTTTCGATGAAAAATATGCGAGAGGTTCATGCTCTGGCAGGTAAATATGGTATTCCTGTCTATTTTGATTCAGCACGTTTTGCTGAAAACGCGTATTTTATCAAGATTCGTGAAGAGGGTTATGCCGATAAAACGATTCGCGAAATAGTGAAAGAGATGTTTTCGTATGCCGACGGCATGACCATGAGCAGTAAAAAGGATGCTATTGTTAACATGGGCGGATTTATCGGTTTCAGAAATCAAGAGGTTTACGACAAGGCCACTATGTACAACATCCTCTTCGAGGGTTTTATTAATTACGGCGGGATGTCGGGCAGGGATATGAATGCCCTGGCACAGGGGCTTTACGAAGGAACCGAGTTTAATTATTTAGAAACCCGCATCAGGCAAGTGGCTTATCTTGGTCAGCAGTTACGCGATTATGGCATCCCTACACAATATCCTTTTGGCGGCCATGCGATTTTTATTGATGCTAAAAAGTTTTTACCCAATATACCTAAAGAGGAATACGTGGCCCAAACGTTGGGTGTTGAGTTATACCTTGAGGGCGGAGTTCGGGGAGTGGAAATAGGAACCATTCTTGCTGATCGTGACCCCGATACCGGTGAGAATCGCTACCCCGATTTAGAGTTATTACGACTGGCTATTCCCCGCAGGGTTTATAGCGATAATCACATGGATTACATAGCGGCTTCGCTAATCAATGTTTTTGATCGCAGAAACGAGATTAAGCGGGGTTTTAAAATTGTAAAAGAGGCTCCTATTTTAAGGCATTTTACTGTAGAGTTGGAAAGATTGTAGTTTTTAATAGTGCCTGGAGTGCCTAAAGTGTGGAGTGACTAGAGTTAAGGGTCAAAGAGTTAAGAGTTAGGAGTTAAGCGTGGTTTAAAATCAATCTTAAAGAAAGAAAGAACGACGAATATAAGCACTCCAC
>CAZKGB010000446.1:0-2299 GCA_964551935.1 uncultured Lentimicrobiaceae bacterium
CCTTTGGAGGTTTCTTGATTTAAGAGTGCAGAGGTTATTCCTCTTTCTGGTTTCGTGGGTGGTAAGTAAGTATTGCCCTTTTCAAATCCTCTATCTATTTATCTATTTCATCTCACTCATTCTAGTTCACGGTTTGCAACCGTGAACATAATTACTTATTCCTGACAGTTTGGAAACTGTCACTGTTTGGGGTTGCTCACGGTTGCAAACCGTGAGCTGATAGGGATAAGAGTACTGTTGAAACTGCTAAAAAGTGATAAGAAGGGAATTCCCTTGTGTGTTTGCGGTTAACAGACATTTAATTTTCGTAAGTCTGTTTTTGTTGATAGTAATACTGTTTCCAATTGTAGGTGTTTGGTTTCTGGCACTTAATTGTTTCGCTAATTGTAAATTATGATCTTTACCTAATCTTTTTCGCTTCAAGTTAAAAAGAAAGATTTTTTTTATTGTTATAAACAATCGGTGTTTAAAGGCCTTATATTTTTCAATTTTACCTATATTTGAAATGCTCTTTTTACTGAAAAGAATATGGTTCTTAAACGGTATGATTTGGCACTTAGGCTAATAGAATTATTCATCTAACACAAAACAAAATGAAAAGCTATTTTTACTTTTTACTTCTTATGCTGTTTTTATCTCCGGGATTATTAAAAGCGCAAAAGACAATTTTGGTTGATTTTGAAATAGTAACCGATACGGTTAAAGATTTGCTGGGTGGAAATAAGTATTTTAATAATACGGCCGGATTGATGCATAATGAAGGCATTAAACAGTTAAGAACCCACGATTATCATCATGTATTGGATTACTCCGACTATTCCATGTTTTGGAATTATGATGGCACTGGAAATTACACTATCAATGCTTTGTTCGACCCTTATAACGAAGCTCATTACAATTGGAATGACGCCGATTCGGCTATTGACGTAATTAAAGACAAAGATTTTGATGTTTTTTTCCGCATCGGGGTCAGCTATCCCAATCCCAATATTTTACCGATGCCGCCGTACGACGCCCCTTCAAACAGTACTGCAACCCCTTTGAACTTTTCGAGGTTTGCTTCGTTAGCTGTTCAAACCTATAAGCATTATAATGAAGGATGGGCAAACGGACGTTTTGACTCAATTAATTACTGGGAGGTTTGGAATGAACCGGGAGGACTTTTTTGGGATGGTAGTGTAATTCAGTTTTATAAAATGTATCAGGCTACGGCAGATTCTTTAAAAAACTATGCTCCGGATATAAAAATCGGTGGACCGGGATGTGTTCCTTCAACGACGGTTGGAGCAAACCCTGCTTACCGCGAAAATTTTATCAGCTATTGTTCACAAAACAATGTACCGCTCGATTTCTATTCATGGCATATTTACGGAGCAAAAAATCCGTACGGAATTAAAGAGTTTGCCGATACAATTCAAAATATACTTAACAATTATGGTTATACGCAAGCAGAGAGCATTATTACAGAGATTAACAACAATCTGGACAGCTCGCTTGATACCCTTGTTATTTCACCCTATGGTGCGGCTTACTATCTGTCGACTATTTTAACTGTTCAGGAATCAACAGTTGATAAATTGCTTTGGTATCCCTCATGTGTTGGAATAAAAAATGCAGCAACCGGCGACACCATGCGCTCTCGCACCTATTATGCAATGACTTGCTTTCATACTTTGCAAACAAAAACCCCATTGGAGGTTTATAATGATGGCAATGTGGTGGTGGAAGGAAACTGGAACAACTATGAGGATAACTTCATGGTTCTTTCTGCTAAATCGGAAGATGACCAGCAGTTTTCTATTCTGATATCCAACTTATCAGGTGAAGTTGATAATATTAAACTGGTATTGCAGAACATGCCTTTTTCCGAGTCTGATTCGGTGAGAATTATTAAAAGCCTAATTGATGCAGATCATCTGTTTTTTACGACCGAACAGATTGTAAACGGCGGAAATACTATAACGATTGAAGATAGTGATTGCCCTGCTTCCAATGTTTTGTTTTATCAATTAGAAAAAGCGGTGCCTACCATTACCCGGGAAGATAACTTTAAAACCTTTGAAGTAATCTCGCCTGCAAAAAGTTATTTGCAATGCAAAAATATACCGTCAAAAGCTTATTTTCTTGAAGTATATAGTTTGGCCGGGCCCAGGCTTATTACTACCCTTGTTAAACCGGAAGTGGATGTTTCAAAACTTCCCGACGGTTTATATATGGTGGTTTTGAAAAATAGAAGCGGGAAACCGTTGGTAACTCGTAAATTTTTGAAACAGTGAGTATTTTGATGTGCTGTGGTTAA
>CAZKGB010000447.1:0-2294 GCA_964551935.1 uncultured Lentimicrobiaceae bacterium
TAATTTGGGCATCTCTTTTTAAGCGCAGTACATTTATATGTTTTGTTGCATCATCACTTAAAATAATTTCACTAGAGACGGATAGGCTCTGTGGTTCATAAAATCTATTTTTGCTCATAATAAATATTTTTGATGTAATAATCTTGCAAATTGGGTATTAGTATAATGACCGGGTCTTTCAGCTTTAATATGTCCTTGAATATTCACTCCCAGAAGGGTTAAATCGCCAATGAGATCCAGCAACTTATGACGAGCCGGTTCATTGTTAAAGTGCAGGTCGATGTTGTTTAAAATGCCTATTGATTTAACTTCAACCGAGGGTTTGTTAAAAAGCTTAGCCAAACGGTCAAGCTCATCCTGACTGACCAACTTATTTACAAAAACGATGGCATTATTAATGTCGCCGCCTTTAACCAGATTGTTGCTTAATAAAAACTCCAGCTCATGCAAAAAAACAAAGGTACGACAAGGAGCTATTTCAGTTTTAAAATCACTCATATCGTCAAGAGTAGCAAGTTGCTTACCCAGGACTTTTGTTTCGTAGTCAATTTCCACCGAGAAGCTTAACTTTTCAGCCGGTTCAATAGTAACTTTTATTTTTTTATCAGGAATTTCAAACTCCATCTTTTCATCAATAACCAATACTTTTTTTTCAGCCTGCTGAGTTTGAATGCCTGCTTTCTCAAGTGCTTCTATAAAGAAGAAAGAGGAGCCATCCATAATAGGCATCTCCTCCATATCAATATCGATGAGTACGTTGTCGATTCCCAAGCCCGTAAGAGAAGCTAAAACATGCTCAATGGTATAAATTTGTATTCCGTTAACACCCAAGGTAGTCCCTCTATCGGTGCTGATAACGTTGTTAATGGTAGCATCAATAACCGGATGACCTTGAACATCAACCCGTCTAAATTTTATTCCGTGATTTTCAGGGGCGGGATTAATAGTAATAGAACCATATTGACCTGTATGAAGACCCGTGCCACTTACCGATACTTTTTGTTTGATTGTTTTTTGTCGTTCTGCCATTAAAAGAAGTTGTGATAACCCTCACATTTTTGTTTATAAGGTGCAAAAGTAACAAAATATTTTAACCTGCCTCCATGCCTAACAGTTGTTCATATTGAAGAAAAAGCAAGTAAAAAGATGGACTTACCGACACTATTATTTATTCTTCAGCTGATGCTCGAGATTGTTTATCCGTTTAACAAGGCTGTCAAGCTTCCGGTAATAAATATATGACTTTTGAAACTCGCGGGCATTGAATGCGGGTGAACCTTCTACAACAGCACCTTTTTCTGAAATACTTTTACCTATCCCCGACTGAGCGGCAATTTTTACTTCGTCAGCAATGGTAAGATGACCAATAATGCCAACCTGACCTCCAAACATGCAGTTTTTACCAATTTTGGTTGAACCGGCAATTCCTGACTGGGCAGCTATAACCGTATTTTCACCTATTACCACATTATGAGCGATCTGTATTAAATTATCCAGTTTTACCCCTCTTTTAATAATTGTTGAGCCCATAGTTGCCCGGTCGATCACGGTGTTAGCACCTATTTCAACCCTGTCTTCCAACACCACGTTGCCAATTTGAGGAACTTTTTTAAAGTCGGCATCCTGCTGAGGTGCAAAGCCAAATCCGTCGGAACCAATCACCACACCGGCATGCAGCGTACACTCGTTACCTATCCTACAATCGTCGTAAATTTTTACCCCGGCGAAAAAGGTGGTGTTGTTTCCAACTTTTACATTATCGCCGATAGTGGTGTTAGGATAAATCTTACAGTTATCACCAATAATAGCATGATCGCCTATCACGGCAAACTCGCCAATGTACACGTTATTACCCACTTTGGCCGAATCTGCAATATATGCTTTTGGCGAGATACCGCTTTTTTGCGGTTTACTTTGCTGATAAAGATCCAGCAGCTGTGCAAACGCCATGTAAGCATCTTTAACACGGATAAGGGTTGCCGACACCTCTTTTTCAGGTTTGAAATCCCGGTTTACAATAACTATGGAAGCGTGGGTTTCGTAAAGGTATTTTTCGTAAGCCGGATTGGCTAAAAAGCTAAGCGAACCGGGTTTACCCTCTTCAATTTTTGAGAGATCGGAAACCGTAACGTGGGCGTTGCCGTCAACTGTTCCCTGAAGTGCCTCTGCTATTTGCTGTGCTGTAAATTCCATAACACTATTTTTGGGTTGCAAGATAATGAAGAATGAAGAATGCAACCGGAGTTTTAAGTTTTTTTTAGAAGTTTGATTTATGAAAAGATATTATTACATCA
>CAZKGB010000448.1:0-2293 GCA_964551935.1 uncultured Lentimicrobiaceae bacterium
ATTATTATGCACACATCCATTACTTAAAACACCGGTACGATGAGGCGTTGCAGGCATTTAAAAAAGTTGAAAACAACCGCCGGTTCAGTAAATATATCCCCGATTACTTAATTCATATCTATTTTGAAAAGAAAGAGTATCAAAAGGTAATCGATCAAGGGGAAAAATATTACCGGAAAGCTCCTGCCAAGTCAAAAGGAGAAATAGCAAGGCTGATGGCCAACTCGTACTACGAGCTTGAAAACTACGATAAAGCCCACGACTATTTTCTTATTTATGAACGAAGCACCCGATCGATTGGACCCGAAGAGAATTACAAGATTGGCGTGGTAAAATACAAAGCCGGCGAATACAACGCTGCCATCGGGAATTTTCAAAAAGCTACTAAAGTAAGAACTGAAATTGCCCAAAGTGCCTGGTATTACCTCGGTTTCTGCTATCTCAACACCTCACAGGATAAGTTTGCCAGAGATGCCTTTTTAAAAGCTTCGCAGATGAGCGGCAACGAAGAGATTAAAACAGATGCCCTTTTTAACTATGCAAAAGCTACCATCCAAACCGGGGGTGACCCTTATAATGATGAAATAGGAATTTTGGAGAACTTTATTCATGATAACCCGGCTTCCCCGCGACTGAATGAGGCTTACGACTTGCTGGTGCAGCTTTTCCTCACTTCAAAAAACTACCAGGCGGCTCTGGAGTCTATCGACAAATCAGGTAAACCCGGAAAGCGACTACAAGGTGTTTATCAAAACCTGGCCTACTCAAAAGGGATTGAGCTATACCGCCGCTCCGATTTCAAGGGCGCCATCCGTTTTTTCGAAAAAGCAACTAAGTATCCTTTAGATAAAAGCCTTTATGCCCAAACGCTATTTTGGGAGGGAGATGCTTACTACCAGCTTCACAAGTTTCAACCGGCAGCAAAGTACTACCAACGGTTTATGAAACAAAAAAGTGCCGTTCAAAGCAACCTCTACCCCACCGCTTTATACAACCTGGGATATTGTGCTTTCAACCAAAAGGACTATGCCACCGCCTCCGGCTATTTTAAGCGCTTTATTAAGTACAATAAAGCATCCGACAGGTTAATAACCGATGCCCGGCTTCGACTTGCCGACACCTATTATATTCAGAAAGAGTATCAGCAAGCACTTAAATTATACAGCAAAGTTTCCGGTGCCAACGCTCAGGATGCTGACTACGCACTCTATCAGGTAGCTTCGTGCTACGGATCGCAAGGAGATTTCAATAAAAAAATAGAGACTCTGAACCGGTTTGTACGCAGATACCGCCATTCACCCCTTTATACCGATGTACTGTATGAAATAGGATCAACCTACCTGGTTTTACACGACCAACGCCACGCCATTACCAGTTTCGATAAAATTGTAAAAGAGCGGCCAAAAAGTGCTTATGCCATTAAGGCGCTGACAAAAACGGGGTTACTTTACTACAATAACAACCAATACGATCAGGCGATAAAAGTGTTTAAGCTGGTTATCGACAAATATCCCGCCTCCTCAGAAGCCACGGAAGCCCTTAACTCGCTAAAAAATATTTACACCGAAACCGGCCATGTAGATGAATATTTTACCTACGCCAAAGGGCTTGATTTTGTTCAGGTATCCACTTCGGAACAAGATTCGCTAACCTTCACCATGGGAGAAAATTATTACATTAACGGTAACTGCAACAAAGCCATCGAGGCGTTAACGAAATATGTTAGCCGGTTCCCGAAAGGGGGATTTGTACTAAAATCGTATTACTACATTGCCGACTGTTTTGAAAAGCAAAACGACAAGAATATGGCACTTACCTACTATGAAAAGATTCTGGAGTTTCCCGATAATGAATACACGGTAAAAGCCCTTTTGATATCAGCTCGCATAGAGTTTGACAATAAAAACTTTGAAAAATCGCTAACCTACTATTCGCAGCTTTCGGAACGAGCCGAAACAAAATCCATCAGGCTTGAATCGTTAGACGGAATGATGCGCAGCGCCTTTTATACCGGCAAAAACCAGATTGCTGCCGATGCTGCTCACAAGCTGCTAAAAACCGATAAAGTATCGAAAGACCAAATTGTTCTTGCCCACTACATTATTGCCAAAACAGCTTACGAATCAGGAAACTATGACGAAGCCAAACGTCAATTTGCCATTACCGATAAGTTATCATCGGGTGAACGGGGAGCAGAATCCAACTATTATCAGGCTCTCATCGCTTTTAACAACAGCAATGATAAACAAGCCGAAGAACTTATTTACCAGTTAGCCGATCAGTATACCGATTT
>CAZKGB010000449.1:0-2285 GCA_964551935.1 uncultured Lentimicrobiaceae bacterium
ACGGTTGGATTTTTACAGATTGTTTCGGTTTTCATCTGTTTAAATGGTTTACTGCAAAGGCATCGAGGGGCAAAGAAACGGTTTAATCATTGTTTTGTGCTAAAAAGCCCTTACGGATGTCTCCTCTATTTATTTACATTTGCCTGAAAAATTTCAACATGAGAACCCTTTTATATTTTACCCTGTTTTTCCTTTCATCTCAAATGTTTGCGCAATCAGTTCCCGCTGAAGTGCAAAAAGTGCTTGACGATTCGGGAGAAAACAAAAAAGAGCTTTTAAAAGTGCTTAAACATTATAAAAAGTCGGAAGATTCGCTGAAACTGAAAGCCGCTTACTTTTTAATAGGTAACATGGATGGACAGTGTTACGCCAAAGCCAAGTTGGTTGATACTTCAGGAAACAGGGTTAAGTTTAACGTGCTGGATTATCCCGACTACAAAACCATGGTGGCTGCCTGGGATTCGGTGGAAAAGCAGATAGGAAGCATCGATTATACCCGCGATACCTTAATTTACGACATCAATATCATCACTGCCGATTACTTAATTGAAAACATCGATTTAGCATTTAAAGCGTGGCAAAAACCATGGGCGAGGCAACTCACCTTCGATCAGTTTTGCGAATATGTGCTTCCCTATCGCGACAGCAACGAACCGCTGGAACCCTGGCGCAGGCGTATGTACAAAAAGTACAGCTGGGTTCAGGATTCGATGACTGATAAAACTAACCCCACTGAAGCCTGCGTGTTAATCAACAACGAAATTAAATCGTGGTACAAGTTCGACCCTTTGTTTTACCGCCATCCTACCGATTTGGGATTAAGCGAAATGGAAGAGTACAAGCGGGGCCGTTGTGAAGATATGACCAACCTTGCCTTATATGCCATGCGATCTCAGGGCGTTCCCGTGATGAGTGATTATACGCCCGCATGGCCCAACACCGGAAATAACCATGCCTGGAACGCTACCCTGACCAAAGAGGGCAAGGTGGTAATTTTTATGGGAGGGCTTGACAATCCGTACGAGTACAAACTCGGCAATAAAAAAGCCAAGGTTTACCGCAAAACGTTTGGTCGTCAAAAAAATAGTCTGGCCATGACCAAACCGGCTTACGAAAAGGTTCCCGGTTGGTTGGCATCAAGTCATTATACCGATGTTACCAAAGAGTATATTCCGGTTGTCGATGTCAAATTAAAGTTACAAAGGCCAAAACCCGATAGCGTGAATTATGCCTACCTGTATGTTTTTAATTCCGGCGACTGGAAAGCCATTCACTGGGGAAAAATAAACGGTGATTCGGTTACTTTTACTGATATGGGACAAGGAATAGCCTATCTGCCCTGCTATTTTAAAAATGGAAATTATCTGCCCGCGGGCAACCAAATTATTTTGGAGGAGGATGGAACGATTACAGAAAAGGTAGCCGATACACTTCACATTATCAGTGTTGATTTATTTTCAACCACCCGCAAAACCACGGTAAAGGCCACCGATGAAATTGAAAAAGCCAGTTTTAAACCCGGTGCCGAATATGAGCTTTTTTACTGGGATGACCAATGGATAAAGGTAGCATCCGAAATCGCCGAAGGTGAAAAACCACTCCATTTTGACAAGGTCCCCTCGGGAGCGCTTTATTGGCTCGTGGAAAAAGACTCGAAAAAAGAGGAGCGGATATTTACCGTTAAAGATAATATCGTCAGATGGTGGTGAAAAAATAATCTCATGATTTTTATTAGTTTTGTCGAATGACCATGGATAAATACTTCCTGTTAAGTCGTGGTAAACAACGACATTTTTACGCCTTGCTCCTGATAGCAACCCCTTTTTTGCTGCTTCAAAATTATCTGCAGTCGTTTATTGGCAAGCTGTCAGAAATCAATATTACTCTTTTTGAAAACGAGGTTCCCGTTATTCCATTGATCGCTTTTTTGCTTGTTTTATTTTTAGCCATCGGGCTGCGAAAACACTTTACCCGGACAAGAATTGTCGGATGGCTGATCATTGTTATCATGTTTTGGATTGGTCAGCAGCTAACCGATTTTTATTTTCATCATCGTTTTTTCGATCTGCAATACAACTGGCACTATTTGGCTTATACCATTTTTGCTTACTTAAATTATCGCTATCTCAAACAAAAAGGAGTTGAAAAGAGCAAGATAATACGCTCGACGTTTATCACCGCGTTGATTATTTCCTCGTTTGATGAAATGATTCAAATTCCCTTATCGAATCGGGTTTTTGACCTGGGTGATGTTTCAAAAGATTTATGGGGAACGATGATTGGGC
>CAZKGB010000450.1:0-2282 GCA_964551935.1 uncultured Lentimicrobiaceae bacterium
TACGACACATACAGCGATTTATACAAAGAAAAAGGAGAGTACCAAAAGGCGCTTGACTATTTAAGAGAGTCTATCCGCAAGCGGAAAGAATTTAAAAAGCAACAGCAAATACAAACCTCACTGTTTCTATCAGCGGTTTTTGAAACACAAAAAAAAGAGAAAGAGTTGCTGATACAAGAGGCTAAGCTGAGTCGTTACAAAGTTTACTTTTTGGCAGCCGCTATAGTAATACTGTTGTTAATTGCCATTGTTATCTATTTCAGGCAGAAAGTTTCACTTGATCGAATCCGCATGGAAAACATGCAAAAAGCCAAATCGTTGGAAATTGCCGATGCCATGATTAAAGGTCAGGATGAAGAGCGCAAGAGACTTGCCATGGATTTGCACGACGGATTGGGTGCCAGGTTGGGGGCATTAAGATTAAAAGTAGATACGGTTCTTTACGAAAATCCACACTATTACGATATCTATTCGGCCATCGACGGTATTGCCCGGAACGTCCGAGAGCTATCGCACCGTATGCTCCCGGCAAGACTCTCGGAGATTGGCCTGATTCAATCACTTCAAAACTTAATTAAATCGGTTAATGCCTCTTCCGAGATGAAAATCGACTTTCAAACCAACGTAAAAAACAAGTTGGAAGACAAATTTCAGGTAAATCTGTATTACCTTATTTATGAGCTCATTAACAATGCCATTAAACATTCAAAGGGAAATAATCTCACCATTCAGTTGTTTCTTGACAAGAAAATGCTAACTTTATCGGCCGAAGACGACGGAGTGGGCTTTGATATTACCAAAAAGGGAGAAGGACACGGACTTAATAATATCAGGCAACGCGTTGATTATTTGGGGGGTAAGTTAATAATTGAGTCGCAGGAAGGCTATGGTTCTGCATTTATGATTGAAATACCTATGGTTTAATATGATATATTTATACCTAATAGATGATCACCCGCTTTTTATCAATGGGGTTAAGGCTGTTTTGGAAACAGATTCCGATTTGGCAGTGGTAGGTTCAGCCAACTCTTGTAAAGAAGGGCTGGAGAAGATGAATACCGATGTAGTGGATGTCATCTTACTCGACCTTTTAATGCCTGAAGTTAATGGTGTAACCTGTGCCCGTACCCTAAAAAGGTTGTTTCCTGAAATTAAACTCATCGCTCTTACAGGTGAGTTAGATGAGAACCTCCTGCACGATGCATGGTTAAGTGGTATGGATGCTATTTTACTTAAATATTGTGGTAGAGATGAACTTATTGAAACCATTAAAACAGTAAGCCACGGAAATAAAATTATTGGCAAAAACGTACCTTACTTTTTTAGTTTGGAAAAAGACAACCGGCCGGAGATCCCTAAACTTACCCGCAGAGAAGAAGATGTTTTAAAACTTTTGGCATTGGAGCTTTCGAGAAGAGAGGTAGCCGAACGTTTGTCCATTACCATAGACTCTGTTAATTTTCATTGCAAGAATTTATTCCGAAAATTTAACAAAACAAAAATTCAGGGCCTGCTTTCCGAAGCAAGAAGGCTCAGCATCATCCGTTAAAAACAGTTTTTTTACCTTATTTTTCCGGTTTTCACACAACCCGTTGTGTATCTTTATATTAAGGCCTGTTTAGGCTCTTTTTGTCTGTTTTTCCCCTCTTGTTTTTACAAAAAACCTACACTTTAGTGTAGTATAAAAACTACACTGTTCCTACCTTGTTTTGCCTTTTTGAATGCACTATTTTAGCAGAAATAATTTTAAACAACACAACTATGATTAATGTATTTGTTATTGATGATCATCCAATAATGGTTGACGGATTATCAGAAGCTTTTAAAGACAAAAAAGACGGTATCAACATTGCAGGTTATGCCTACTCGGCCAAACAGGCATTAAAAAAATTACGCGACACGCCGGCTGATGCAATAATTCTTGACCTTGGCATGCCGGGAGTAAGCGGAGTAGAGTTATGCACTGCCATTAAAAGTTTATTCCCCGAGAAAAAAATTGTGGTACTTACAGGTGAAAGTGATATTATCATGCTTAAAAATGTATGGATTAATGGTGCCGATGCCATCTTATCAAAATACTGCGGCAAATACGAAATTAAAGAGGCCATAGAGAAAGTTCTCGAAAACAGACGCATTATCGATAAAGATATCAGGCACTATTTTGAAGAGGCCATGCAAAACAATTAAAGTATCTTTTGTGCTATAATTTTAAATCAGGTTAATAAAATTTGTTCAGCACAAAAAAATCCGGCAGTTTTCAACTGCCGGATTATCTTTCCATG
>CAZKGB010000451.1:0-2270 GCA_964551935.1 uncultured Lentimicrobiaceae bacterium
TGCCGGTACTTTTCTTTTCCATGTTGGCTGACACTGCCGACTATTCGGAGTGGAGAAACAAACGAAGGGCAACGGGTCTTATTTTTTCAGCCGGCACCTTTGCCATGAAATTTGGCGGAGGACTTGCAGGCGCCGTCATGCTGTTTGTAATGAACTTCTTCGGATACAATGGCAGCGATACGGTTCATTCGGCCGAGTCGTTAAAAGGAATTGTATTAAACATGAGCGTAGTTCCGGGAATATTTATTGCCATCGCCGTTATTCTTATGTATTTTTATCCTCTCACAAAAGCGAACCTCATCGAAATTGAAAATACGTTAAACAAAAGCAGGTTGAGTGAAAATCACCCTGTCGAAAGTTAAACAATTGACCTCCAAAATATGATAAAAAGAATAATATTAATTGGTTTTTTATCTGTATTAATGTCGGCTTTTACGCTGGTTAATGCCCAAACGAAAAATCCTGAAGCAGCCATCCGGTACAATCAGCTTGGTTATTTTCCGCAGGGGGTAAAAAAAGCGGTAGTGGTTAATTCAACAGCCGGGAGCTTTACATTAAAAAACCTAGGTGGTACAACAGTTTTTAAAGGAAACTTAATGCCTGCAGGATATTGGCAAAAATCGGGTGAGCAGGTAAAAATTGCTGATTTCACCGCTTACAATAAACCGGGGAAATATGTTCTTTTTGTGAAAGATGCAGGGCAAACATGCTCCTTTGAAATAAAAAAAAACCTATATCATAATGCTTTTAAAGCAGCCTTGAAAAGTTATTATCTCATGCGGGCTTCCATGCCTATTGAAAAAAAATATGCAGGCATTTACCACCGGAAAGCGGGCCACCCCGACACCCTCTGTTATTTTCACCCTTCTACCCGGCAACTTGCAGTTTCCGCTCCGTCACCGGGAGGGTGGTACGATGCCGGCGATTATAATAAATATGTAGTAAATGCAGGTGTATCGGTGGGTACCCTGTTGTGCCTTTACGAACTTTATCCAAATCTGGCAGAGGATGGTTTTTCCAATATTCCCGAGAGCCACAATGGTAAATCAGACCTTTTGGATGAAATAAAATATGAATTGGATTGGGTGTTATCCATGCAGGCACCCGACGGGGCTGCTTACTTTAAATTAACCTCAAAAAATTTCTCAGGTTTTATAATGCCTGATAAAGATAAGTCGAAACGTTATTTTGTTGGAAAATCAACTGCCTCTACCTTAAATTTAGCAGCCATGGCAGCCATGGCATCAAGGTTATACCGAACTTACGACAGCACCTTTTCGGAAAAGTGCCTGCGGGCAGCCGAAAAAGCATGGCAATGGGCAAGGTTAAACCCCAATATTGTTTTCAACAACCCAAAAGATATTCACACGGGTGAATACAGCGACACCGATTTTACCGAAGAGTTCTGGTGGGCTGCCGCCGAACTCTATTTGGCTACCCAAAAGCAGGACTATCTCAACTTCTTAACTTCACATGAGCCCTATTTAAAATGGAAACCGGGTGAATCGTGGAGAGTTTTCGTGGGTAACCTGGGAAGTTTTTCGCTGCTGCTTTCCCATACAAAATTACCCGACGAGTTAAGAAGTACCCTGCAAAAGAAGCTGCAAAATACTGCGAACCTGTTGCTTGAGAAACAATCAACCATACCCTACCGGATTCCTGTGGATGAATTTGTATGGGGTTCAAACAGCGATATTTTAAATGCCGCTATGATTTTGGCTTACGCTTATAAGCAATGGGGAGAGCAAAAATATTTGGGGGGTATTATCGAAACAATAGACTATATTTTTGGAAAAAACGCCACGGGATATTCATTTTTAACCGGTTTTGGATGCAACCAGATCATGCACCCTCACAACAGAATATCGGCAGCCGACGGCATTGAAAAACCCCTGCCGGGTCTTGTTGCCGGAGGCCCCAACGAAAACCGTAACGACGATAAAGCCAAAGTACCCTATGGGGTTGTTTATCCCGATAAACACCCCGCCAAATCGTATGTTGACCGGCAAGCCAGCTATGCTTCCAACGAAAATGCCATTAACTGGAACGCCCCGGCCGTCTTTATTCTTGGATTTTTATTGGTTAATCAACCTTGATGGTTTCTAAAAATAAAATAACGAGGTTTACAGCCACGTAATAATCTTTTTTCGATCCTACCCGAAGCAATCCTCAAATTAACATCAGCAATTGATAAAGTATATGGATGTTGTAAAAAATCTAAAACAAAAATTTCTCAATAAATATCAATTCTGCTTGCAAATTGCTTGCAA
>CAZKGB010000452.1:0-2267 GCA_964551935.1 uncultured Lentimicrobiaceae bacterium
ATCCAGCTCATTTCCTTCTCTCAACGAAAGCGTGTGGTTTGACTGGGCATTAATTACCGTTTTTTCCGATTTCAGCTCTCTGAGTAGCGATTGTTGATTAAGTGATTTGTTATTAAACGTCAAGAGGTATATTTTAAAACGCTTTGAAATGGTTTCAACAGTAACTAACCCCTTATTATGAAAACGGTTTTCGATGGTTTGAATATCGTTTGACTGCTTTAGTTGAATTAAAAATTCTCCCGGGCGGTATGGTTCGGCGTTTTGACTTTTAAGTGAGGCTCCAAGCATTGAAATAAAGAGCGTACAGATTACTAACAAATTTTTGAACATGGTAAAAATAAAGTTAAAGATGGATATTAATTTAGTACAAAGGTATAACAAATAGAATAAACTATATGTATTATTTTTGTTTCTCCATAAACCGTGTTAACCCGGAGAGATTGGTTTTCCCGTCAAAGTAGGCAGCAAATTGTTTAAAAGCTTTTTTATTTTCTTTTCGTAAGATGATAAGTGTGGCATTCATGGCTGCTTTCGAGGTGATGGGAACGCCACCGCCCAGCTCGGCCCACTGGCCACCCACCAGTAGGTTTTCAACCCCGGTAAAGTAAGAATCCACCCTGTTTTTCATATTCTCTTTCCCCGGCTTTGCCCCCATGATGGTACCCTTATAATTACCGGTATAACGATGATAGGTAATGGGGGTGGCCACTTCGTAAAACAAAATATGTTTTGAAAACTCCGGATTGATTTCCCGGTTGACCCGATCAATCATTTTTTGGGCAATGTTATCTTTTAAACGGTAATAGGCTTCTCCTTTTATGCGATTTCCATACTCATCGGTTTCCGTTTTCCAATAATTGTATTTTTCAAATCCCGCATTCATATATATCGAAACGATACCTTTTCCGGCGGGGCAAACACTTTTGTCACGTGCAGAAGGCGATAACACGTTGAGTTTGCTGTGTAACGGATCTGCTTCTTCATGCTTATGCCTTTCCAGATTATTTTTAAAAAGAAGAATCAGTTCTTCGTCAAAACCCAACTCTTCCGCCGGACAATCCAGCGCCACCGATACTGAAAACCCCGACTTATATTGTACCGAATTTTCAATGGTCTTGATCTTTTTTTCAGGAATGGCTCCTGCCGGAAGTAATTTACGAAAAGCGGCAATCAGGTCGGAAGCAATGACCACGTATTTAGATGAAATCGTTATTTTTTCGTTATCCTGGATAATTTCAACCCCTTTAGCCTTGTTGTTGTCAGTAATAATTGAAACAACTTCGGATTTCAATATCAAATCGTTTTTCAGCTCGTTGTTTACTTTGGTGAGCCATTTAACAAAGGTGATACTGCCTCCGGAAGGGGTAGAATAGTAATCGCTGTTTTTTGCCCATGCCAGCGGAAACAAACAGGATAGCAAATCACTTTCAGAACTGAAGAGGTCTTTTATTTCGCTGCTTTTAAAATAATTGTTGAGGCCTTTTGTTACGCCTTGGTTGCCTGTATATTTTAAATGCTTTATCAGGGGAAAAACTGCCGGTAACGCCCGGGTATAAAACAGTGCCTTATCAACAAGTGACATGGTTTGGTTGGAACGCGCAAAATAGGCCAGTTTATGACTCACTCTGGCTAACTCTTCAACATGCCGGAAAAATTTATCAATCCCACTTTTCTCATTAGGAAAATATCTGATAAAATCAGCTTTAACCTGATCGGTATCATCGCTAACTAAAATAGAAAAGTTATCGGTTTGATAGCGTTGAATTTTTTTCAACGGCTTTGGTTTCGGATAGTTTTCATCGATAAACGAAAAGCAACGGTTGGAGATACCCTCATCATTAAACTGATTAAGCCAGTGGATGGCCGTATCGAAGAAAAAACCTTTCCGTTTAAACCCTGCCAGATAGCCTCCCGGGTGGGACTCCTTTTCAACAATGCAGCAGTTAAAACCAAACTTTCCAAGCAGCGCACCCAGTGTAAGGCCGCTTATGCCGCCCCCAATTATTACTACATCGTATTTGTTTCGCATCGGGATTGTTGTGAACCGAAATAATAAACAAAACAAATATACTATTTTATCGACTCCAATTATTCGGCTGTGCCGGAATCACACGAAATTTAGTGTGAAAACTATCGTCCTTCGCACATCCCTCGATACAATTTTTTCTTCCTGACGTCAGAAAAAACCACTCGGGATGACCCGGCGCACGGTTTTCAATTTACAATTCGTCTTCAAATAAACGAAGGTCATGCCGAGTGATTTACCG
>CAZKGB010000453.1:0-2267 GCA_964551935.1 uncultured Lentimicrobiaceae bacterium
ACTTATGCATATTCGACTTAAGTTATTGTATATAGGGTTCAGATTTTGGCAATACGCTACCGCCTGCCTGATATCAACCAGTTTAAAAAGAAATACGGGATAACCGACGATGTTCATGAGAATTTCCAGAATGGTGTTTACCGTTATTCCATAGGCTTTTTCAAAAACTATCACGATGCCTTGCGTTACAGTAATGTGGTTCGCGGCAAAGGTGTTTTCGATGCTTTTGTGGTGGTTTATAAAGATAACGTCAGAATATCGCTTACCCCGGAGTTGAAAAAATAAACGTTAATAAAAAACCACCTTGTTGTTTTTTATTATAAACGGCCTCTCATCTCCAAACCATTTAGCGGAGTTTTCTTCAGAAAGGATGTACAACGTAAAGGGTTTTAAATTGGCCTTTATGGTTCCTCTATAGTTGGAAAAGAGTTTTTCAACACCTTCCCAATTATTATTTTTCCATTGATACAGGAAATACTCCTGGTGTTTCCGGAGGGGGACATAACGGGTAGTCCGGGTTAATGTTACAGGCGTTTCAGCCATGGCGGTAGGTTCTGCCAATACCTTTGTTTTTCCGTTTTCTTGAAGAAGAAATGGCAACCCTGCCGGCAGGGTCTTCTCTTTTCTGACAATCATCGGGAGATACACGATATCGACACCCATTTTTGAGAAGAAGGCTTTTTTTCGATGATCGGAAAGACTCCATTGCACGGGGTGCCACTCTCCGTTATTAAAAACTGCCAGGTAAACGTAACGAGCAGTATCGGTAAGCGCAACGGTGATGTTGGCTGTTGATACATATTCATCGGTTACATCATCGTAGTTAAACTGGCCCAGGAAAGCAGGGGTGTGCTCACTCATCTTTTTTATGCTGAACAAAGAGCTGGTATCGTTGGTGTATTTTCTACGATACACCTTGGGAAGTTTGCCCTGAGTTGTGAGGTTGTCAACCGAAACGCCGGGATAGAAAACAGGAATAAAGTGCTGCCCTGATACCAGTACCGCAGGCCAAAAATAGCCCCCCGAACTGTCAGCAAAATAGGGAGAGTAATCCATGGTAGAGGCTATCCCAAAACTTCTGTATGCTTTCACTTCGTAAATGGCCAGGTCGCGATAGTTTGCTTTGTGAGAAGTGGTAATTTCGTTAAGGGTGGGATAGTTGTAATGAAACTCATAGCGCTTGTCGTAGCTGATGTCGTTTGTTACCAACTGGTGTATCCTGCTAATAAGCGAAACAAGGTCGGTGTGTGAGTGGTGTAAAAGATTAAAAATTCTGGCATGGTACCGGTCTCTTAAAAATTGTCGAAAGGACTCTGCTTTTTCGTTCGCCACCCGATAGGGAAGAATGTATTGGCAGAAGTCGTTGAATGAATAGATGTTTTGGCTGTAAACCGGATCCGACCAACTCTCGAAAGCAGTGTCGATGTTAAACATAAGAAGTTGTGAACTAACGGTTTTGATATCCAGCAGAATGGTGTCGTGATCTACTTTTAGGTCTTCTCTTTTTTCTTTTAGCAGTCGCAGATGTTTTTTTAGGGTGCTGTAGTCAGGGTAGTCTCTAACAGGAAAGAAATAGACATTTTTTGAAGTGTCTGTTATTTTGTAGGTGATTTCGTAATGGCTGTCCATGTTGCCAATAAGATAATAGAGCGATTTTAGCTTCAACGAATCAGCGGGATTTTCGTAAGATACCATCGCATTTAAAAACTCCACTTTGTGAATTCCCGACAGGTTGAAGACTCTTCTGACCGATTCGGGAATCCCCTCCCTTTTCGATTTTAAACAGCTAAAGCTGATAAGGGTAATCAGCATCAGAAACAACAGATAATATGGTTTTTTCGTGAACACCTTGTTACAAAGATAGCATAAAATTGGTTGTAAAAGCTGACCAGTCCTCTCGATTAAATCAGCGATAAAGCAAAACAAATTTTAGAAAATATGAATGTTACGTCAGGGTCGAATAGATAGGGGTGTTATGTTAATTGAATAGAGTCTCATTTTCATATTTTGGGTTAAAATGAACGAGACAATTGATTGCTTATCTCAGTGTATTTATTTGTCTTTGATAGCTAAACTTTTTAAACCAATATATTATGAAAAAGTTAGTTGTTGCTTTCTTTTTGTTTTCATTTACAATCGTTGCTTTCGGTCAGATGGAGTGGGAAATCCGAAGTCCCTATCCAACGACCAATAACCTGAAAGGAGATTTCTTTCTTACCGATCAGATCGGTTGGGTTGTGGGCTTTAACGGTACCATTTTACATACT
>CAZKGB010000454.1:0-2259 GCA_964551935.1 uncultured Lentimicrobiaceae bacterium
AAAATGAAAAGTGAAAAGTGAAAAATGAAAAGTGAAAAGTGAAAAATGAAAAGTGTTGAGTGATGATTGGGATGTGAAAGAGTTTTGAAAAGAGTGATTAAACTACTATAAAATTGAAAAACAAAAAACAATAAATTGATGAAACGAATAATATTTATACTTACAGTTTTACTTGGCAGCACGAGCCTGACGTACGGGCAATGCTATCCCGACCGTCATAATACCACCTGGTACGATGGGTGGATATCATGCGAAACATCACTCAACCCCAATACCGACCGGGAAATGTCGCATTGGATTATGTACGATTTCGGTAAAAAAATCGAAATGAAAGCCATGCATATCTGGAACTCCAACATTCCTGACTATCTCGATTACGGGATGAAATCGGTAGCCATCGACTATTCCGATGATGGCAACGACTGGCATGAGTTGGGCACCTATCAGTTCGACAAGGCCTCCGGTAAAAATATTTATGAAGGGTTCGATTTGGAGAGTTTCGACAGTTTTAAAACAAGATATCTCCTGCTTACCGGATTGAGCAACTATGGCGGAGCGTGCTACGGGTTAAGCGAAGTGCGCTTTGATCTCGACAGTACAGCGTACGGTATTCACGAAAACAACAATGCGGGTTGCTTTGCTGCCACCATTTACCCCAACCCTTTCCGAGAACAAACAACGCTTAATATTTCGGTTGAATGTTCCGAAAAAACCTCCTGGTCGGTTACCGACAGCTACGGAAGGATAATTGTTAGCGAAACCGAAATCCCCACTCCTACCAGTAAAAACATAACCATCGACGCCTCGCGATGGAGTGCAGGAATCTATTATTTAACCATCAGACAGGAAGAAAACACCAAACAATACAAATTGGTGAAACTGGGTGGAAAGTAATACCATCCGGGTTACTCAACCACTATTAAAAGCTCAAAGCTCTTCACCGGTTTTTTATCCGGATTATCCGGAGAGCCATATTGCATTTGCAACTTTGACTGACCCTTTTGTCCGGCTTTAAAGGTGTAAACCACGGTTCCGGGTGCACCTGTCAACCCGCTAGCCGCTTTTTTATAAACCGGATTACCTGCAAGCTCGATAACTTCATGATTATAATCGATTTCGCGCCAACTGTTACCGGTACTTTTGTTTGAAACCAACTCAATCTTAATGGTTGTTCCGGGGGCTACCGTAACGGTTTTTCCTGAATCACCCATGTTTAAAGTAATCTCTTTACATCCCATAAATAACGGTATTAGGGCTAATAAAATAAAAATATGCTTTCTCATTATGTATCAATATTTACAATTTAAATAACATACTACCCAAACGGCAAAAATAGTTTAACAACGGAAACCAACAACTATTTCTTCTTTCTGCCGCTTTTTTTCAACGCTTCGTTAAGCAACCACTCAATTTGGCCGTTCACACTACGAAACTCGTCGTGTGCCCATTTTTCAACGGCGTCCATCATTTCGGGGTTTATTCTTAAAACAAACGCTTTTTTCTTTTTTGGTTCACTCATAGTTGTTCATCATTTTATTCATGGCGCGTTTAATTGCCTCGGGTCGTTTGGTTCCTATCAGAAGCTTTTTTTCGTTTTTTAACCAGAGTTGCAGGCCAATCTTGCCGCTAGTGTTAAAGGCTTTTCCTTTGCTTCCTTGCTTTATTCCCCAACCGCCGTATTCTAAAACAGGATTATATTTCCTAACTTTAAATCGTTCAATGGTTTCTCGCTTAATTATCCGCTCCTTTATGTGTATCGGTTTATACTTAATGTGTATTCCATCTTTTTTGATTTTTGTGATTAATCGTGCACTAAAAACCAACCAAACTACGCCAGTCATTACAAGTGTGATAACGATGTCCATGATAATAAGACCGGTATTTGTCATCGGTTTGTCTCCCCACGGGATGCCCACACCGAATTGCATGATGCTGCCGTAATAAAACGGTCCAAGTGCGACACCTGTTGAAACGATAATAATTAACTTCAGCCACCACTGGTCAAACTTTTGCTCTTCTTCAAAATAGGGATGGTTGTGTTTCATTGTTTTTACATCGTAATTCAACAATACTTCTCAAATCTAAAATCTCCAATCTGGCATCTTAAATCATCCGACCTGCCAGGTCGCCAGCACACGTGCCAACCGAGACCTGGTAGGAGTCATCCGGATTAATACAGACTTCCTGTATTTACAACCGGTGACACATCTTTATCGCTGGTAAGTACCACCATCAGGTTACTAACCATGGCAGCTTTAC
>CAZKGB010000455.1:0-2252 GCA_964551935.1 uncultured Lentimicrobiaceae bacterium
AAGTTACTTAACATAAAAACCGGCCCCGATAAAATAGTCGGTATTGGGAATCCTTATCACGAAGGTGATTTTTGTTTGTTCTGTTCCTGTTGCAGGGTTAACCCAGTAATATTGATAATATCCCGAATTGTTATTTTGAGCGATGGTAATCATATCTCTTATTATGTAGGCGCCATGCGTATCTTGAAGGTCAATATCGTTTTGTCCCTGATGTGATAGGTCTGCGCCATGAGCGATGTTGATGCCGTCGAAATCATTGATAAAGAAATAGCCTGATCCATCATCAAAAAAACGAATGTGATCAATAAAGTGTTGGCAAAAAGTTATTTGGTCTTCTTCAGTGGTGTAAATGCTGTCAAGGATGCCTGCAATTCCTTTTGCTGCGGTAGAGGTAACTTCCATCAAAATTGTTTTTTGTGCCTCCAGCGGGTCGTAAAGTTTTTCAGGAGGATCGCCATAAAACCCGGTTCCAATAAACCATTGTGCCGATGGAATTGAAGTAACAAAGCTGAGTTTTCTTTCGATGGCTTCCGTGGAAGGATTTTGACGGTAGTATTCAACAAAACCGTGACCAGAATATTGAACGGTTTCCACAATTTCACGAATAAAGTATTTACCGTTAATATCTTGGACGTTGATACGGGAGGTCCCTATTAAATCATGATTAACGATGGCAACAACCCAGGCATCATTCAGCGTTTCAATAAAAAAATAACCGGAGTTATCGTTATAAAATCTGGCTGCATCAACAAATTTTTGGCTGAAAATTGCACGATCGGTACTGTCAGGAATCATTTCCGAAAATACCGTCTCAAAACCGGTCGCCATGTTGGTTGTGTTGGTTTCGACTATGGTTTTATCAAGTGTATATTGCGACACTTGATTTGTTGGTGTTGGACATTCATCACAGTTACACGAATAGAAGGTGGTTAGCCCCGCCAGTATAACTATTAACACGATTAAGGAACTTTTTGTTTTCATGACTTTTTTAAATTAGTGGAATAGTTAATATTGAAAATATAATTGAGATAAAAATAGTTGAATGTTAATAGAATCACAAAAGTTTTTTCCGGTTTATTCTAATTTATAGTGATTCCAAGAATATTTTGTATTTCATCCTGATTGCAAATCAGAATTAATGATAGCGGTTACATTCCTGACAGGATTCCGACGGGTATGCAGACAGGCAACCTGTCAGGTTTGAGTGGGGTAGGTTTTGGTAATTAGAGAAACGATAATCAGGAGTTTAATAGCGAGAAAGGCAATTTCAAGGTATTAGCTATCATGAGATATTTCTTTTTGAAAGTTATATTTTATTAGAATTGTGTACTTTTATCCTTTTAAGTAGATGAAGTTGTTTAAAGTTCAAATTTTAAAAATAATATTAATAAAAGTACTATGAAAAACCTTATTGGCACATTGGCATTGATTATGCTGGTTTTCACCCTTAATGCACAGAATAAAAAATCATCACTTGCAATTGTTGAAAAGGTTTCCGGAATTCCGTTTTTTATCTTGTCTTCCCCTGATAGTGAATACGAAATGGTGGGCAAAGCGGTAACAGCCGGGAACATTATCAGTCTTGCGGTTGATGAAAATTCAACAGTTTCCGAAAAAGCCGTAAAACTTGTAAACAAAGCCCTTGAAAGAGTAAAGAAAGAAAAGGTACCGGAATTTGATGCTATCATTGTTGATCTTTATAAAGAAAAAAGCAGGGCGATCAAATTTAAGAACGGCGTATCAACCAAGGCAAAAGCAAAAGAAATAGATGATGTTCCTGTTTTCTTTTTCTCAAAACCCGTTAACCCTTATGAGGAAATTGTCAGCCTTCCGGCTGATTTCTCCCTCCGTGCCGGAAGAGGCTTGCTGCTTGATAAAATTGAGAGCATGATTAACCGTACGCTTAAAAAGGTGGAAAACGGCGAAATTGAAAAATTTGATGCAGTAATAATAAGCCCGGATGACCTTTCGTTAAAAACCATCAGGTTTAAATAAGCCGAAAAGATTACGTTAAGTTTGGGGAGGTATAAGCAATTGTTCCGTTAGACTAAAATCAAAACAAGGCTCATATCTTTATTTCCCGAAGCATCAATAAACAAGCATCAAATCTCAAACAATAACAAAATACTAATTTTAAAATTTCCAAAACCTACAACGTTCAGTGGGTTTTGGTAATTCATGTTTCGGTATTGGTGCTTATTTGTGATTTGGCGTTTGGTGTTTGGTGTTTGGTGTTTGGTGTTTGGTGTTTG
>CAZKGB010000456.1:0-2251 GCA_964551935.1 uncultured Lentimicrobiaceae bacterium
GTTAACGTTGCAAGAAGAGGTGTAAACTTTCATCTGACCTGCTTCTATTCTTGGAGATATCAATCAGGTTATTAATGATGTTTAGCATACGTTCACCGCTAATTTGAATCACATCGGTATATTTTTTCATCTCCTCACCCGTAAGGTCGGGTTCATTTAACAAAGAAGCAAAGCCTAATATCCCATTCATCGGGGTTCTTATTTCGTGGCTCATATTTGCCAGGAACGCCGATTTTAACCGATCGCTCTCTTCAGCTTTATTTAAAGCTGCCCGCAACTCCTCTTCCTTTTTTTTACGTTGTATTAAGATGCTTATCTGGCCTGCAATAAATTCCAGCATCTTAACATCTTCCATTGAGTAGGCATCTTCATCTTCATAATTTTGGATAGCCAACACTCCAATAACCGTTTTTTCAATTTTTAGCGGAACACCTAACCACACTTTCGAACGGCTTCCTTTCCTTACGAACTTCCCCTCTTGTTGCAGTTTTTCTTTAATTTTATTGGTAGCCAACAACGATTTACCACTATCGATAACCAGTTTACTTAATGTATTTTTAGCTGATGAATCAGAAAAGCTATCCTTTTCATCGTAATAATAAGGCATCGAAAGGGTATCTGTTTTCTCATCATAAAAAGCAACATAAAAGTTTGACGAATCCAATACCTTGCCAATCTCCTGTTGGATTCGTGCAATTAAATCCTTAATACTGTCGGTGGAGGTAGCCGCATTGGAAATATTATACACGATTTCCTGAGCCAACTCGTGACGTTTTCTTTCGGTTACATCCTGATATACTGCTACAATTTCCCCGGACGAGAGTTTATAAACGTAATTTTCACGGTATCCATTTATTCGTTTATCGTGATAGATACCAATAGGAAAATGGCGTGGTTTGCCTGTTTTGTAAACTTCTTTAAACACCTCAAAAAGTCCGAAATCGACTACTCCCGGAAACACTTCGGTAACAAGTTTTCCAATTACCTGGTTACGAGAGATATTTTCTGCTTTTTCGGCCATTGGATTAAACTCAATAAATTTAAAATTCTCCCCCTCATCAACCGGTTCATACACGGCAATACAACTCGCCGTACTCATAATAACACCTTTGTATCGTTCCTCATTTATTTTCAGAACGGTTTCGGCTTTTTTCCTCACATCAATTTCACGGGTTAATCTGGTATTGATAGTTTCCAGTTCTTCTGTCCTTTCTTTTACCCGGTGTTCCAGCTGTTCGTTTAGTAGTTGCAGCTTATTGTAAGTATTGTCAATTTCAACATTTCTGTTATGAATTTTTTTGGAACTGATAATAATACCTACGATACCCATGAGCCATACAAAGAAGTACGCAATTATTTTGTTACGTTTAATTTGTTTCTCCTGTAATATGAAATCGGCAACAGGTACTGTAATGCTAATACCTCCTCGCACGTCGCCCTTTTTATACCCTTGCTCGCTGTGACATTTTAAGCAATCGCGCTGAATATAAAGAGGTTTCATTAAACGATAAACCGGTTTTCCGTTAAAATTGGTTATCTGTTCCACCTGGTCAGCTCCCTTTTCAAAAGAGAATAAAGCCTTTTTTTCCCATTCATCCGGGGTATTTTCAGGATTGACCGGTTTTAAACTTGTAATATGTCCCGAAACGCCATATTCCTGTTTGTAATACTCGTTCATCATCCTTAATGCCCGAGTCGGATTTATTAATGTCAGCGTATCGCCGGTAGAGGTTATGATCTCTCTTTTTTTAAGATAATTTAAGTATTTACTCGGGCGGGTTAAACTATCAACGGGAACATAAAATCCCCCGTGTAACGAGGTCCATTTTCGAAAGGTTTCATCAAGCCGCAAAGAAGTTTCAGCCTCTTTATTAATAAATTGATAAGTGGTTCTTTTTAAGGTATCGATACTGCGAATAGTGAACGCAAACAATATTAGAGTCCAAAAAATAATAGCAATCAATGAATTTCTGCACAGAACACCTTTTAATGATAGTTTTTTCGGCCTCCTTTCAGAGGTATTTTGATTTTTCATTTTTCAATAGTTTACCAACAAAACAGATGGAACTTTCAACTGCTAAAAATTATTACTGTTTAAAATATTGTGTTTTTAATCATTGTTACCAATTTATCGCGACTAATTGGTTTTGATATATAGTTGTTGCATCCGGCTTGAAGTGCTTTTTCACGGTCACCGGCCATTGCATAGGCTGTTTGGGCAATAATAACCACCTCTTTGTTCAGTTCACGT
>CAZKGB010000457.1:0-2241 GCA_964551935.1 uncultured Lentimicrobiaceae bacterium
CAAAAACGCCGATGCCGTTATCGGGGTTGAACTGTGCCGAGCAGGCAAAACCCAACCCACCGATAAGTCCCGCAAAACCGTCGGAAACAATATCGCCGAACATATTACCGGCTACAATCACTCCGTAATCTTCCGGGTTTTTGGTAAGCCACATCATCTGGGCATCGATGTTGGTGTTCCAAAGTTCAATATCGGGATAATCGGCTTTTTGCATCTGTTGCGCCATTTTGTACATCATGCCCGATGTTTCGCGAATCACATTGGGTTTTTCGCAAACCGTAACCGACTTATAGCCGTATTTTTTAGCATGTTCAAAAGCCCCTTTTAAAATTCTTTCGGTGGCTTTTTTGGTAAAGATACGTGTTGAAACCGACACCTCTTCTTTAGGAGCATTGCTAAAGTTTTTCACAAATTTAGGATGCGTCATCAGGGCATCATAAACCTTTTCGGGTGGGTTCGACCACTCTACACCGCCATACAATCCTTCGGTGTTCTGACGGAAAATTACGACATCCACTTCAGGTTCTTCAACGCCACCGTCGGCTCCGCGACGGATAAAGTTAAGCGGATTTCCCTTGTAGGTATGACAAGGGCGCATACAGATATCTAGGTTAAAATGCTGACGAAGGCCAACAATAGGTGACGAGTAAACCAGCCCTTTTTTCTGAAGCTCAGTGTCCAACTCCTCAAAAGCAGCATCTTTAGGTTTGGAGGTGATGGCCCCAAAAAGAGCTATTTTGTGTTTTTCAATCAGGTCGATGGTACGCTGAGGGAGCGGATTACCTTCGGTTTTCCAAAATTCCCAACCGATGTCGCCTTCCACGTAATCGGCTTCGAATCCTGCTGCTTCCAGCACACGTAGTGTTTCGTCAAGTACTGCTCTTCCAATACCGTCGCCGGGCAGAGTTATAATGGTTCTTTTTGCCATAATAATATTTGTTTTTAGGGTTGTTCAAAAAAATGAACGACAAATATACAAAGGCCATTGAATCGACAAACCGGAAATTTAAAAATATTTACCGGTATTTAATAACACTATTATTTGTGACGGTTTACTTATCTGCAAGTTTTTTATAATAAGCCGCTTTCTTTTTATTATCCAAACGATTATAGCACCGGCTTAACAGCTTGGCGGTTTTTGCTGTCGGGTTTACTTTATATAGTTTTGTACCATAATGAAGCGACTTTTTATATTCAGATGAAACCCGTTCGAGTGCTTTTAGCAGATGGGCATACTGTTTACGTGTTTGATGTGCTTTGTAATCTTTCATCTCTTTTTGGTAACGCTTTTCAGCTTTCCAGAAGTAGTAGTTGGCCAGCCAGTCTAAAGCCACCACATTGTTTTCATTGGCACGTAAAAGCCTGTCAGATAATTTAAGGCAGGTTTCGTTGTTATTAAGTGCGCTGTTAACAATAAGAAATGATTCTATATTTTCGGTATCGTTTTGTTGTTCGGGAGTTAATGTTTCCCATAACGATGCTGCTTTTTCCCAGTTTTCGCTCTCGACATACAGTGCTAAAAGTCTTTTTTTTGCCTTTGCTGATTGTGTGCCTTCGGGAAATCGTGTCAGGTAAGTTTCAAGGTTTACCAGCTCCAGCGACAGGTTGTCTTTTTGCCGGTAAATATCAGCAAGGGTAAGATAGGTGTTTTCATTGCTGAAATCAGAATAACCGGCCTGTTTTAAATAGTCGATGGCCTTGTCGGTTTGGCCCAGTTTTAGGGCAGCCATTCCGGCATCAGTATAAACAGGGCACTGATTAACGGCATCTTTTTGTTTATAGGAATTGATAACCTCTTCCCACATTTCCAACGCTTTTGCATAATCGCCCCTGTCAAATGCCTGTTGCGCCGACTGCGCTGTGTTGGCAAGTTGTTTTGTGCTGTCGCACGAACTAAACACAAGGGTGATACCCGTTAACACCAAAAGAAGAAACCTTTTCATAATAAAATATTTTTTAAGTCGGCAAAAGTAGAAAAAAAGAAAACGCAACAAGAGGAGGAATATTTTTCTTAAATAGTTTCAGAAAACAAAAAATGTACTATTTTTGCACTCCGATTTGGAAAAGTAGTATAACGGATACCTGCCTACCGGCAAAGTAAATGTAACTACACAAAATATCGAAATTGGACCCGTAGCATAATGGATAGTGCACCTGACTACGGATCAGGAGGTTGCAGGTTCGACCCCTGCCGGGTTCACCAAGCCGTTCGTAAGGACGGCTTTTTTTATTTAGGCAGGG
>CAZKGB010000458.1:0-2231 GCA_964551935.1 uncultured Lentimicrobiaceae bacterium
AAACTTTAAAGGTGCTGCATAGCATCGAAGAAAAATGGGATGGAACCTATCGCGGTCATAAGGCCGCTGAGGGAACCTATTTTTGGGTAGCCGATTATGAAAAGGTAACCAGAGATGGCTTAATTAAACATATCAGACAGCAGGGGAGTGTTACTTTACTGCGTTAAGATTTATATTTATGAGGTGATTTAAAGCGCTCTTCAATTAATCGGGAACGGCTGATGGCGGCATTAAGCTCAAAGCCTATTAACACAATGAACGAGTTATAATAAATCCATACCATCAATACCAGAAGAGAACCAATGGAACCATACAAAAGGTTGTATCTTGAAAAGTTTTCAAAATAAATTTTTAATACACTACTGCCTAAGATAAACAGGGCTGTTCCGAAAATCGAACCTGCCGAAAAAAAGCGATAGCGTCTTGCCTTGTCCTTTTTTTGACCAAAATAATAGAGTATCGAGATGCTAAGCAGAATATTTGTAATAATTACCAGCCATTGCATAAATTGAACTAAAAACAGAACAAAACTACCTCGTACAATGTTGTACATTTCCATGGTGTGGATAATAAATTTTCCCGACATCAGCAAAGCAACTGAAATGAGCCCGAGAATAGAAATAGTAATCATTAAAACAATGGCGCGAAATTTTTGTTTAATCCACGACCAGCTTTTGGTTTTATAATAGCTTTGATTAAAACTCTCCATCACGGCATCGATGCCGTTGGCGGCAAAATAGATACCTAAAATAAAGGTTATCGATAGCAATCCGTTGCGAGGATGGCTGATAATCTCAGAAATGGTTCCTTCAAGAAGGTTAAAAATGTTGGCCGGTATTATGTCGTCGAGTAAATCGAAAAGATTTGTCTGGAAGGCAGAGGTGGTAACAAACGGAATTAAATTAAAAAGAAACAAAAGCATGGGAAAAAGGGCAATAAAAAAGTTAAAGGCAATAGCCGATGCCCGATAGGCCAATATGCCTTTTGATATACCCCTGATAAAAAATACCAGTACGTCATAGAGGGGCATGCCGTCAAAACCGGGAATTATAATTAATCTTAACTCATTTCTGAGCTTCTTCCAGCTTTTATACCCGGTAAATGATATGTTGTGAAATAGTTTCAATAGCAGATTATAAGGTTGTTACGCTGATGTCAAGACTTCTTATCTGATGGGTTAAAGCACCAACGGAAATAAAGTCAACACCGGTTTCGGCATACCGTCTGATGTTGTCAATGCCGATACCTCCCGAGGCTTCCGTTTCATATTTTCCATCGATAACAGCTAATGCTTTGCGAATCTCTTCAGGTGAAAAATTATCTAACATAATTCGATGCACACCACCGGTTTCCAGTACCTGATATAATTCGTCAAAGTTTCTCACTTCAATTTCTATTTTTAACTCTTTTTGATTTTTTTTCAAGTACGCCTGCACCGATTGGATTGCCTTTTTTATTCCTCCTGCAAAGTCAACATGATTATCTTTTATCATAATCATGTCGTACAGTCCCATGCGATGATTCTCCGCTCCTCCGGCTTTAACAGCCATCTTTTCAATCAACCTGTTACAGGGTGTGGTTTTGCGTGTGTCGAGAATAGTGCATGAAGTTCCTTTAATCGATTCAACCAATTGGTGGGTAAAAGTGGCTATGCCGCTCATGCGCTGGATAAAGTTTAATGCCAGTCGTTCTCCCGTTAACAACGTCCGGTCGCTACCCGAAATGTGCATGATGTCGTCCCCTTTGTTAATACGCTCCCCGTCATGAATAAATATTTCAACGTTGGTGTCAGAATCGAGCAGGGTGAAAACCCGTTTGGCAATTTCGGTGCCCGAAACAATACCCGATTGTTTGGCAAACATCTTTACTTTTCCTTGGGCATCGGCAGGTACGGTGGCCAGGGTAGTGTGGTCGCCATCACCAATGTCCTCTTTGAGTGCTGCTCTTATAATATCATCAATGGTCATAATTCCTGATTTTTTGCAAAAATACCATTGTTTTTTGGATAATTCATTTTTCACGGGAATTCAAACCTTTTGATAACGCTTTTTTAGTCAAAGATGTTGAGAAATCTTTTCCTTAATAGATTGAGGTTAAAGATAAAATTTTACTTTTGAAAAAACTTTACCGCAATTATTGATTATGAAAAAAGGTTTTCTCTTTCTGTTGGTTGTAGCTCTTTTGGGTGTGATGGCTTGTGATGAGAATAAGCCCACCGAGGCCAAAGATTT
>CAZKGB010000459.1:0-2229 GCA_964551935.1 uncultured Lentimicrobiaceae bacterium
GTTTACATCTTGCGGTACGAAAAAGTTATACTGCCATGTGTTGGCCTCCGTCAGGTTGAAATTTACCTGTTTGGGGTCGAAAGGTTCGGTAAAGCTTCCGTTGGCTTTTGCTCTGAAAAATCCGCTCTTCTTGTCAAAGATATTTTTATAATACTGAGCCCGTTTGATAAACCGTGTGTGAATCTTCTCTTCGCCAAGCAGCTGTGCCATCTTCGCGATACACCAGTCGTCGTACGCGTATTCAAGGGTTTTGGAAACCGATTCACCCTCTTTATCCGAAGGGATATATCCTTTGCTTTTGTAGTACTTTAGTCCGAAATGGTTGGCGTCGGCTGTTGTAACCATGGCCTTGAGTGCCTGATGTGCATCATAATCTCTAATCCCTTTCACGTAGGCATCCACGATAACCGGTACCGAGTGGTAACCAATCATGCAGTTGGTTTCGTTGGAAGCCAGCTCCCAAACGGGTAGCAGGCTGTCGGCTCGATACATCTCCATCATGGAGTTAATCAAATCGTTGCTGCGCTCACGTTGTAGGATGGTAAAGAGAGGGTGTAAGGCACGGAAAGTGTCCCACAGCGAAAAAACGGTGTACATGGTAAAGGTATCGTCGTGGTGGATGTTATGGTCGTGCCCCCTGAATTGATGGGTTACATCGCTGTAAATGTTGGGCGTCAGCATAGCGTGATAAAGCGCTGTGTAAAAGATGGTTTTGTCATTTTCTGACCGGCTGCTGACCGTTACCTTACTCAACTCGCGATTCCACTTGTAATAAGCAGCTTTTCGTATAGAGTCGAAATTGTAGCCGGGACATTCGGTTATCAGGTTTTCGTGTGCCCCGGCAATATCAACCGCTGAAATGGCTGTTTTCACCACGATGGCTTCATCGTCATCGGTATCGAAATTAAACCAGGCTTTTAGATTGTTTCCCTTTGCATTACGCAGCCCCTCGGTATATTCACCCTCTTTTACAATGCCAAAATCGCTGAAAGGTTTGGAAAAAGAGGTATAAAAATAGACGTATTGGTTGTCGGCCCAACCCTCGGTACGACGTAATCCGGCAATTTCGTGGTCGCCAATAATTTTAATTTCGGAATCTAAAATTTTTTCGGTGGTAACAGCCTCTTTAAGGTCCAGGATGATATGTGCCTGATTCGATTTTGGGAAAATATAACGTTGCACACCCACGCGCTCGGTGGCGGTTAGCTCTACATCAATGTTGTAATCGTCAAGATGAACCACGTAATAACCTGCCCCGGCACGCTCTTTTTCATGACTAAACCGGGATGCGTAACCTGCGTCGGGATGGCTACTGTTTCCGGGGTTAGCCTGAATATTTCCAATGGTTGGCATAAAGCGTATGTCGCCGTAGTCGCCAATACCTGTCCCACTTAAATGGGTATGACTGAATCCCAATATCACCTGGTCAGCGTAGTGGTATCCGGAACAATGATCCCAATCGTCAATTTTTGTATCGGGGCTTAACTGAACCATGCCAAAAGGAACCACTGCCCCCGGGTAGGTGTGCCCGTGGCCACCGGTTCCAATAAACGGGTTGACATAGTCGGCAGGCTTTTTGGTGGTTTTAGGAGGGTTGTTGCACGACAGGATAAAGGATAATAAAAGCCCCAACATGAAAACAAAATAGATGCTTCCGGGTTGTTTTGTAAAAAACGGATGGCTGTTTTTCATGGATACTGCAATTTGACAGAAATGTTTCTGACAAATTTAAGGCTAATTTTCAGACTACAGGAGATTAGCAGGGACAGAAAGTAATTTACTTTGATTGACAAAAGTCACACTTTAAAAGTGTATGATTTTTATTCATCAACAGGAATTAACCGCTCTTCTTCATCCCATATAGGGTAGAGCTTGTTTCGGTCAACATCGTAATGCCAATAGTATTGCAATGTATCGCCGGGCTGTTTTTGGGTGAGGATGTACTTGTTTAACAGGTAGTCGTATGTGTAGCCGGCATATCTTTTTCCTAAAATAATGGCTAAATCATAAATTTGATTGACCGTGAGGGTGTCGATTTTGTAATAATATTTCAGTTGATCGGTTTCTTCGTTGTAATCAAAAGAGCCACTCAGGTCATCGGCCATGATGTCGCTGGCAAACATAACCTCCTTATTTATCATGGTATCGTTAACTTTACTGACTTCAAACCATGTACTCAAATCAACGGCATTTAAATAGTGTTGATGAAAATAGGTGTAGCCGTTAATA
>CAZKGB010000460.1:0-2225 GCA_964551935.1 uncultured Lentimicrobiaceae bacterium
ATAACCTGCTCACCAACCCACTGCTATTTCCATCCTTTTTTAAAAACTTAAAAACAGGTACCGCATTAACAGTAACATTAATTATCCAGAGGTTCCTCAACAATGTTATTCAATTTCCTGTTTTCATCAATTTTCCAATCAAAAAGCAATCCGGTTTTTTTCAAACAGCTTTTAGGTTTTACGTTAATGCCGGGATTAATTACTACATTTGCTAAAAGAAATTTATAAAACATACAAACCATGAGTAACGTACAATTTGATTATTCAAAAGCCCTGGAGTTTATTGATGAACAAGAGGTCTTAAGCCTTCAGGATAAAATTAATAACAACTATAAATCCATTTACGAGAAAACCGGAAAAGGGAGCGATTTTCTGGGCTGGGTTGATCTCCCATCCAAAACCACCCCTGCTCTTTTGGATGAGATTGAAGCAACAGCTTCCGTGCTGCGAACCAAATCGGAAGTTTGTGTAATAGTAGGTATTGGCGGTTCTTATTTGGGTGCGCGTGCCGTTATTGAAGCCCTTTCTCCCTCATTTAGTTTATTAAAAAAGAAAAAAGGCAACCCTGTTATGTTGTATGCGGGCCACAACATCAGCGAAGACTACCTTACCCAATTACTTGAGGTTTTAAACGAAAAAGAGTACTCCATCGTGGTTATTTCAAAATCGGGAACCACTACCGAGCCGGCGCTTGCCTTTAGATTGTTGCGTCGTCATCTGGAAGAAAAATACGGAACTGAAGAGGCTGCCACCCGCATTGTTGCCATTACCGATAAAACACGCGGTGCCCTCAAGCAACTGGCCACTGAAAAAGGTTATCAAACCTATGTTGTACCTGATGACGTAGGGGGTAGGTATTCCGTGTTGACCCCCGTGGGATTGTTACCCATTGCCATCGCCGGGTTCGATATTAAAAAACTCGTTGCCGGGGCACAACAGATGGAAGATTTTGTAAAAGAAGATTACAGCATTGGTAAAAATCCGGTTTCGGCCTACGCTGCCGTCCGAAACGTGCTTTATAACAGTGGCAAAGCAGTGGAGATAATGGTTAACTACGAACCCAACTTGTACTTTTTTACCGAATGGTGGAAACAGCTTTACGGCGAAAGTGAAGGCAAGGAGAACAAGGGTATTTTTCCGGCAGGCGTGAGCAACACCACCGACCTGCACTCCATGGGACAATACATTCAGGAAGGAGTAAGAATTCTTTTTGAAACGGTGGTTTCGGTAAAAAACCCTGACAACACCCTGTTGGTGCCCGAAGATTCCGACAACCTCGACAAGCTCAACTACCTTGCCGGCAAACGTATCCACGAAGTGAACAAAATGGCTGAGCTGGGAACCACGATTGCCCATGTTGACGGCGGAGTCCCCAATTTACGGGTTTCCATCCCCGAAATGAGCGAATCGGTTTTAGGCGAACTTATATACTTTTACGAAATGGCCTGCGCGGTAAGCGGGTATCTGCTGGATGTAAATCCTTTCGACCAACCCGGCGTGGAAGCATACAAACGTAACATGTTTGCCCTGTTGGGAAAGCCCGGTTTCGAATCCGAAACGGAAGCCATCGAAAAACGCCTTAACCAATGATAAAAAGGTGGCTGGTTGCTTTGATACTACTCCCGGTGATGCTGTCGTGTTCACCCAATGCCGATAAATCATTTCATCAGCTTAGTAAGCTTGAAGGTAACTGGATATCGGCCAAAGGCACAACCATCTTCTTTCAATGGAAACGGTTTAAAAACGATATCGAAGGGATGTCGTATTCGCTGCAACATCAGGATTCCATATTTTTTAACCGGTTTAAAATAGCGCCATACCACGACTCTCTGTTTTTGTATTTAAGATCCGATAGCCGGAAAAAAAAGCTCAGGAGATATCGTCTGACAGATGATTGGTTTAACAACTATATTTTCGAGGCTCAACATATTGATTATCCTTTCCGGATTACTATTTCACTAAAAAACGATACGCTCTGGCAATACCGGCAGGAAAACATCAGGGGTAACAAAGCCATTGATTTTGAATTGAAAAGAATTACACCATGAACTTTTTAGAACTTGCAGAAGCGCGTCAAAGTGCCCGAAAATATATTGACAAACCCGTTGAAAAAGAAAAGCTCCTACGTTGTCTCGAAGCGGCACGCATAGCCCCTTCGGCCAGCAACTCGCAACCATGGAGCTTTGTAATTGCCGACGACCCTGTACTGGTTAAAAAGCTTGCCA
>CAZKGB010000461.1:0-2221 GCA_964551935.1 uncultured Lentimicrobiaceae bacterium
ATAAAAATAAGTAAATAGAGTATGAGTGCCTGTCCGGGAATAACCGAAAACATTAAAAATGCCTCGTCACCCGAAGTGGCAATCATGGTACTAACCAGAGCGCCCAGTCCTATTATGTTATGAACATAAAGAGAAACAGCCGTATAGGCTCCCAAACATCCCGGAACAATACCCAAGACAGCTCCCAGTAAAATTTGCTTCCACAATTTGGCTTTGAGTCCCTTGCTCCACATCCCTTTTGTTAAAACATTAAGATATTCAATGATTAACATCATTGAAAGAACGAAAAAGGTGATGGTAAGAGATTGCTTTGCTATTTCTAATATGATATTCATTAAACGCAATTGTTTGATAGGCAAAAATAGTTTATTTTAACAGTTGTATTTATTGTTATTCCATTAATAATCTTTTTTGTTTCTTTCTCAGAGTTGCTTATTTAAAATCGTTTAAAAATATCAATGATTTGCCATTTATATCAAATCAATGTTTAATTTTGGTATTTAAATACTTAATTTTTTTATAATGGGTAAAGTTGTTAATATTACAGAGGCTGCTTCTATTGGGTTACATTCGATGGTTTTGATTACACAGACCAAGGGACAGATAAATGTAAACGATATTGCCGATCGGACAGCCAGTTCTAAATTTCATATAGCCAAGATATTACAGAAGCTGGTTAAGGATAACTATTTAATTTCTCACCGTGGTCCGTCCGGTGGTTTTATGTTGGCAAAGCCCCCTGAAACTATTTCGCTGCTTAATATTTACGAATGCATTGAAGGGGAAATTAATCTTGCGGAGTGTCCCATCAACAAGCCAACATGCCCTTTTTCTAAATGTATATTCGGTAAACTCACCATAAAAATGACACGTGAATTCCGAGATTATCTGGACTCAAAGTATTTAAGTGATTTTGTAGATTATTAACCTGTTTACTTATTTATAAAAATCAACAATGAAAATAGCCATTCCAACCAACGATAAAGTAAATATCTTCAAGCGCAGCGGGCGTGCCAAAGGATTTTTAATTGTAAACATTTCAAACGGAAATCACTCCATACACGATTACCGTGGAAATTCCCACTCGCATAGTCACGACCACCATCATGATGAAAATGAGCATCACGATCATTCACATAAAGAATTAGTGGATTCCTTATCTGATTGCAACTACCTGGTTGTAAATATTATCGGAAAACATTTTAATCATGATATCACGGCAGCAGGTATCAAAGTGTTTAAAACCGATGAGAGAGCCATTTCAGATGCAATTGAAGATTTTAAAAAGGGCGTTTTAACAAAGTAATAAACCGGCAGCCGAGCGTGTTACTTCACTAAAAGGAGATGCTTAAAGCTGCTATCAAGTTTATTCCCGAAGCCGAGATGCCGGAGGAGTATGGCCGGTATCTTTTATCAAAGATATTTTCAACACCAAGGGTCAGTAAAAAAGTTTGGTTAAAGGCGTAACTACCTCTCAGGTTTAGCGTGTTCCATGCCGGGGAGTACGGATTACCCAGTGCATCAGGTGCGTAAAGATGTGTTTTATCACGTTCAGTGGGGGCAAGGTTTGCGTACGAAACTTCTCCATTGTACACGGATGTTAACTCAAGGCGCATTTTTTCATATTCAAACCGTAACGAGGCATAAGCAAAAAACGGTGATACGTGTCGCAATGCAAAACCTTCATCATCGTACCCCTTGATGTAATTGGCACTTATATTTAGGGCAAAAAACCTGCTTAACTGCATCGAAAAAACACCATTTACACCATAAATACAGGCGTGTCCCGCATTTACCACTGCCTGTATTTTACTCATCTCACCATCGTACATCATCGAATCAGCACCGTTAAGCGTAAAATCGCGGCGAACCATAGCGTTGTACAAGTAGCTGTAAAACGCGGTGGCTTCCACCCTTATTTTGTTATTAAACGATTTCTCCACGGTGAAGTCTGCATTGTAAAGATATTCAGGCTTTAGACCGCTGTTAGGCACCACCACATTTCCCGGCTCCGAATCAAACACCTTGGCAACATCGTCAAGATTGGGTGCCCTGAAACCCGATGAAAGATTTAGACTGATCTTCCAGTCGTTGGGATGATACACCAGTCCCGTATTACCTGTAACAGTCCCATTGTTTAAAGTGATAGTGGAATAGGGGAGGTGATACCATGAAGTATCGTTAAACCCGGAATGGATGGATGAATAGGAGGCTCTTACCC
>CAZKGB010000462.1:0-2212 GCA_964551935.1 uncultured Lentimicrobiaceae bacterium
TACCTGTGGTTATTTAGCGGATGGATAAATGCCATTTCTGAAAAAAGAATAATGGAGAATCTGAATATCTATCCAAATCCTGTCGAAAAGATGCTTCAGTTTCCAAATGATATTATCTATGGCAACAACGACAGTCTGCTTATTTTTGATGCCACGGGAAAAACGTTACTTGAAATCGATACATTTAAAGGGCAACCGGTATCAGTATGTGGATTAAACCCCGGAATTTATTTTTTCCGGTTAAAAACCGATACCATCGAATATTCGGGGCAGTTCATTAAAAGATAAAGCAAATTACTTAACAACACACTGATTGAGTGTATTGAACAAGACTTCCAGCCGCACCGGTTTTTCGAGAAAGAAATTGGCTCCCATATCCATACTCCGTTCATGTTCTCCCGATAATACATAAGCCGACTGAACGATAACGGGAATATCCTGATTTCTGTTACGTATGTGGTCGAGCACATCAAAACCACTAATTTCAGGCAGGTTTAGATCTAAAATGATTAAATCTATATCAGGATTCGAGTCGAAAACATTAATAGCTTTTTCACCTGTATTTGCCCAATACAGTTTGGCATTGGTTCGGCTAAGTGCCGCTTCAAAAAAACGTGCACTAGTTTCTACATCTTCCACTATTAAAATAGCGATACCTTCTAAATTCGGACTTTTTGATAATACCATTTTCTTTCTAATTTTTTTGCAAAAATAACAACTTTATGATTCAAGATACTTTTGAAAGATTTCTTTTAGTTCTTCGGCCTTAAATGGCTTTCCAATAAAATCGTCCATTCCCTGATCCATATACTTTTTTATATCTTCGGCCATAACATTCGCCGTCATGGCTACAATGGGTGTGCGTTCCTGCTGATGGTTTTCTTTTTCAAATTCACGTATCAGCTTAGTTGCCACCAGTCCATCCATTTCGGGCATTTGAATATCCATCAATATTAAATCGTAACGAAACTTACTAAAGTAATCAACAGCTTCAATACCATTGTTGGCGATAGTAACTTTATGGTTAAATTTTTTCAGGTGAGCCATGGCCACTTTTTGATTAATCAGGTTGTCTTCTGCCAACAAAATATTACTGCTTCTAATTTCGGAGTGTCCGTCGGTAGTATGCCCCCCTGCGCTTTTAAGTTGCAGTTCCGCAACCTCTTCTTCCGTCATAATATCGAGGCTGGCAGTAAACCAAAAAGTTGACCCTTCACCTTCTTTGCTTTCAACGCCTATCTCACCATTCATTAGCTCTACCAAATTCTTACTGATGGCAAGGCCCAACCCTGTACCGCCATATTTCCGGGTAACAGAAATATCGACCTGTGAAAAAGATTTAAACAGGCGCTGCACACCTTCTTCGGAAATACCAATTCCGGTATCAATAACTTTGAAGAGGAAAATTCGTTTTTTATTATTCACCTCCTGGCAACTTACCTCCACCGTTACACTTCCTGTTTCGGTAAACTTAATAGCATTATTTACCAGGTTGATAATTACCTGCTTTAACCTAACCGGATCGGCTTTAACAAATTCCGGGACATCATCATCAATTTCTGTAATTAAATTGATTCCCTTCTTTTTAGCCTGAAAGTTAAGAATACTAATTACGTTTTTGATTTCGTTGCGAACGGAAAACGGGATGCTTTCCAGCACGATTTTTCCTGCCTCTATTTTTGAGAAGTCGAGGATATCGTTAATAACCGTGAGCAGGTTCTCGCCAGAAGCGCTAATGATATCAATATATTCTTTTTGTTCCGGATTTAGAGGGGTTCTTTTTAACAACTCAGCCATTCCTATAATGCCATTCATAGGAGTTCTGATTTCATGCGACATATTGGCTAAGAAAACGGCTTTAGCATGAGCGGCCATTTCGGCGGCATTTTTTGCTTTTACAAGTTCTTCTTTATTCCTTTTCAGGTCGATTTGCATTTTAACCCTTCCCAGCAACTCTTCTCTTGAAAACGGTTTTGGAATATAATCGGAACCTCCTGCCTGAAACGCTTTTTGGATATTTTTTGGGTCTTTGGTATCGGCTGTTAGAAAAATAATAGGAATTTCGCGTGTTACAGGATATTTTTTCAGTTTTTGGCAAACCTCTAACCCGTTAATATCGGGCATGATGATATCTAAAATAATTAAATCGAAGTAGTTTGCTTTTGCCCTGCTAATAGCTGCTCTGCCGGATGTTGCCGAGACAATTTTATAT
>CAZKGB010000463.1:0-2211 GCA_964551935.1 uncultured Lentimicrobiaceae bacterium
TCGGTACGTATCGATAAATGGCTCTGGGCTGTTCGGCTGTATAAAACACGCACCCAGGCTTCTGATGCCTGCAAAGGCGGCAAGGTTAAAATGGATGGTGTCAACCTGAAACCTTCGCGCGAGGTAAAGGCCGGCGATGTTTTGGAAGTGAATCATAACCACATCAAACGAACCGTTAAAGTTAAATTGGCTGCTAAAAACCGTGTGGCTGCCAGGCTTGTTCCCGATTTGATGGAGGATTTAACACCTGCCGAAGAGTTTGAAAAACTGGATATGATGAACAAACTTAACCAGGAAAAGCGCGATAGAGGCATGGGGCGGCCCACCAAAAAAGACCGCCGGGATATCGACCGGATAAAAGGAAGGTAGCTGCCTAATTCCTTAAAAATAAACTTCAAAGAGTTTTAAAACCCGGCCAACAAAAAGGTGCTATTCTTCACGAAAGACCATTTTATTACCTACTTTTGCCGTGATTCTTTTGCGAAATAGAAAAAGGTATGCCGGCAGGCCGGAAACATCAATCAGGTAAAAAATATTAATCCCATGAAGAGATACATCAATATCCTTGTTATCACGTTGGTTTCAATCTATTTTATTTCGGCTTGTGCCGATAAAAAGGCCGACCAGTTTAGTGTTGCTTTTTATAATGTTGAAAACCTTTTCGATACCATCAACGATCCTCATATAAGAGATGATGACCATCTGCCAACCAGCCGTATCCCATGGAATACCGAGCGATACAATCATAAGCTGGCCAACCTTGCCAAGGTAATAAGCTCCATAAAGCCCGGTGGGTTTCCTTCAACTTTCGGTTTGAGCGAAGTTGAAAACCGTCAGGTTATCGAGGATTTGTTAAATCAACCGCTGCTTAAAAACTCGGGATATAAAATCATTCATCAAGACAGTCCTGATGAGCGCGGAATAGATGTGGCTTTGCTTTACAGGCCATCAGAATTCAAGCCTCTTAAAACAGAATTTATCCGGTTAAACTTCCCGGGTGATAGCACGCATGCCACACGCGATGTGTTACATGTGCTGGGCGAAACAAAGGGTGGAGACAAGATACACCTGTTTGTAAATCACTGGGTTTCGCGATGGGGCGGGCAAGCCGTTACCGAGCCTTTCAGGATTTATACTGCCGAAAAACTTTGGAGTATCACGCAGCAGATTTTTTCCAATAATCCCAATGCGAACATCGTTATTGTTGGCGATTTAAATGATAACCCAACCGATAAAAGTCTTGTGGAAGGCCTTAAAGTACTTGAACCCAAAAAACCATTAGAGGAAAAGAGATTATACGATTTGGGTATCCTTCCTTATAAAAATGGAAAAGGCTCGCTCTATTACAAAGGGTGGGATATGTTTGACCAGATTATTGTATCAACTCCTTTGCTTACCGGTGAAAACGGGATGCAGGTTGTATCGCCTTCCCAAACAGTTATTAAACACGATTGGATGCTCTATCACCCTAAAAAGGGCGAACCCAGACCCAACAGAACCTCAGCGGGAAAATATTACGGAGGCTACAGCGATCACCTGCCGGTGTATATCGAGATTAACCATGGGGCGGCAAAGGATATCTTTACCATTATTTCGGTACATAATGTTTTAGTTCCTTTATGCTGCCGTCTTCCTTAAAAAGTTTCCAGGTTCCTGATTTTTGTCCTTTCGTATAGAAACCCTGATACCTGATTTTTCCGTTGGGATAATAAGCGGTGGTGGTGCTGTCGGGCTGGCCATTTTTAAAATAGATTTCGCTCCACAGTTCACCGGTTTTGTAATAGGTTTTCCATAAGCCATCACGCTTTCCGTTTTTGTAGGGTCCCTCTTTACTGATTTGGCCGTTTTCAAAATATTCGGTTTGATAAGCCGGAACAAGCTTGTTGCCCGATTTTTCCATCTTCTTTACAATACGCGGCTGTCCATTGGCATAGCTCTCTATATATTTATCACCCGGTTTTAAGTTGTCAGCCTTAATTTTTTCGGCTACGGCATTTTTGGTTGCATTATTGCTTGTGCTTTTTTTCTCCGGTTGATTTCCACATGATGCCATCAGGGCTGCCAGGCCAATTATTACCAAAATACGCTTCATAAATTTATCCTGTTGTATTAAAATTCAAAGTTAAACATTAATTTATTTCCTTACCGGATATCTTTTTCTTTTTTGAACTTGTTTTTTCATGTTTTCTTTGGTGTTATATCTGAAAATCT
>CAZKGB010000464.1:0-2197 GCA_964551935.1 uncultured Lentimicrobiaceae bacterium
ACGTAACCTGTGTTGATATCGATGTAAAAAAAATAGAAAATCTCAACAAAGAGATTCTCCCTATCTGGGAACCCGGCCTGGAAGATTTGGTAAAAAGAAATACTGAAAACGGCAGGTTGCATTTCAGTACCAAATTGTCGGAGTCGCTTGAAAACGTTAACATTGTTTTTGGTGCTGTAGGTACCCCCCCTGACGAGGATGGCAGTGCCGATTTAAAATATGTATTGGAAGTGGCTCGTGAAGTTGGCCGCCATGCCACCGATTACGTTCTGATGGTTACAAAAAGTACAGTCCCCGTGGGTACAGCCGAAAAAGTACGCAGTGCTCTGCAGGAAGAGCTGGATAAACGCAACGCGGATATCCCTTTTGATGTTGCCTCCAACCCCGAATTTCTTAAAGAAGGTGCAGCAGTAAACGACTTTTTAAAACCCGATCGTATTGTTGTCGGAACTGATTCTGACAGAGCCAAGAAACTCATGGAAAAACTCTACAAACCGTTTACCATGAACGGCCATCCCGTAATCTTTATGGATATTGTTTCTGCAGAAATGACCAAGTACGCCGCCAATTCCATGCTGGCTACCAAAATCAGCTTTATGAACGATATCGCCAATCTCTGTGAAATTGTGGGTGCCGATGTCAACGCTGTTAGAAAAGGTATTGGTTCCGACCGGAGAATTGGACCCTATTTTATCTATCCCGGAACCGGTTACGGTGGTTCCTGTTTCCCGAAAGATGTAAAAGCATTGGTTAAAACAGCAGAAGAGTTTGGATACGATATGGCAGTACTAAAAGCCGTTGAAGATGTAAACCAACGTCAAAAGTCAGTTTTATTTGCCAAAGCCAAAAAATATTTTAACGGCAATTTAAAAGGTAAAACCTTTGGCGTTTGGGGACTTGCCTTTAAACCTCAAACCGATGATATGCGTGAAGCTCCTTCTTTGGTAATCATCGAAAAACTTCTTGCAGAAGGCGCCAAAGTAAAAGCCTACGACCCCGTTGCCATGGAAGAAACCCAACGGATTCTCGGTGACAAAATTGAATATGCCAAAGATAAATATGATGCCATCCTGGATGTTGACGCCCTGTTTGTAGTAACCGAATGGCCGGAGTTTAAAGTACTAAACTTTAAGGTTATTAATAAACTTCTTAAAGAGCAAGTGATTTTCGACGGACGTAACATTTATGATGTTGAAGAGGTGAAAATCAACGGATTTAAATATTTTGGCATTGGTGTAGGCGACAAACTTTAAAAATAAAAATTATGAAACGTATTTTGGTTACCGGTGGTGCCGGCTTTGTCGGCTCTCACCTTTGCGAACGACTTTTAAAAGAGGGCAACGAGGTAATTTCGCTCGACAACTATTTCACAGGAAATAAAAGAAACATTATCCATTTAATGGACAACCACTATTTTGAGGTAGTCCGTCACGATGTTACCCAATCTTTCTTTATCGAAGTCGATGAAATTTATAATCTCGCCTGTCCTGCATCACCCATTCATTACCAATACAACCCCATCAAAACGGTTAAAACATCGGTAATGGGAGCCATTAACATGTTGGGGCTGGCCAAACGTATCAATGCCAAAATACTTCAATCCTCCACCAGCGAGGTTTACGGCGACCCGAAAGTCCATCCGCAAACGGAAGATTATTGGGGACATGTAAACCCCATTGGAATCCGGTCGTGTTACGACGAAGGAAAACGGGTAGCCGAAACCTTGTTTATGAGCTATCATGAGCAAAATGATGTGAAAATTAAAATTATCAGAATCTTCAACACCTATGGCCCGCGTATGCATCCCAACGACGGAAGAGTTGTTTCCAATTTCATTGTACAAGCCTTAAAAGGTGAAGACATCACCGTTTACGGTGAAGGCAACCAAACACGAAGCTTTCAATACGTTGACGACCTGATAAACGGAATGCTGGCCATGATGGCCACAGGAGATGATTTTCTGGGGCCTGTTAATATTGGTAATCCGGGAGAATTTACTATTCTTGAACTGGCCGAAAAAGTTATCGACCTAACGGGAAGTAAATCGAAGATTATTTTCCAGCCTCTGCCTAAAGACGACCCTATGCAACGGAAGCCCGATATTACCCTGGCCAAAGAAAAACTTAACTGGGAACCCGTTGTAAAACTGGAAGAGGGACTTACTAAAACCATTGCCTATTTTGATAACCTGTTAAAA